>CAZEKN010000122.1:2305-7048 GCA_964512755.1 uncultured Desulfatibacillum sp.
TTCAACAGCGGAAACCCCATGGCCTCGCGTTGCGACAGAAACGCTTCGGCGCAGGCCCGCGCCAGGTTGCGGATGCGGGCGATATAGCCGGTTCGTTCGGTCACGCTGATGGCCCCGCGGGCATCCAGCAGGTTAAATGTGTGGGAGCACTTCAAGCAGAACTCATAGGCCGGCAGCACCAGACCTTTTTGGATGACCCGGGCGGACTCGGCCTCGTATTTCCCGAAGAGATCGAGCAGCATCCCCACATCCGCCTCCTCGAAATTGTAAGTGGACTGCTCGACCTCCTGGCGGTGGGCCACATCGCCGTAACTCAGGTCCTCATTCCACTTCAGCTCATAGACGTTGTCGATCTGCTGGAGGTACATGGCGATGCGCTCCAGGCCATAGGTGATCTCGACGGAAACCGGCGCCAACTCGATGCTGCCGGCCATTTGAAAATAGGTGAATTGGGTGATCTCCATCCCGTCGAGCCAGACCTCCCAGCCGAGCCCGGAAGCCCCCAGCGTCGGGGATTCCCAGTCATCCTCCACGAAACGGATGTCGTGATCCAGGGCGTTGACGCCCAAGGCGGCCAGGCTCTGCAGGTACTGCTGCTGCACATCGAACGGCGACGGCTTCAGCAGCACCTGGAACTGGTAATAGTGCTGGAGCCGGTTGGGGTTTTCCCCGTAACGGCCGTCGGTGGGGCGACGCGAGGGCTGGACATAGGCCGTGTTCCACGGTTCTGGTCCCAACGCCCGGAGCAGCGTGGCGTGGTGAAAGGTCCCCGCGCCGACCTCTTCGTCATAGGGCTGGACGATCAGGCATCCTTTCCGAGCCCAGAAAGTCTGCAGCGACAAGATGACGTCCTGGAAATGCATGCACAACTCCTTACCGTTTCAATTAAATTCAAGGGTTACGTCAATAGAGCATTTTCGAATAAATGCCAAGGAAAAAAATATGGAACCACGCGGGAGGAGGACGGAGCGGAGCGGTCTTCCTTCGGCTCTCTGGCGGCTCTCTCGTTCAGTCCTCAGCCCTCGTTCTCGACCCGGATGCCCTCACCGGCCACGCGTGCATCCATCAGGTGTGCGTGCCGGCGTGCGCATAAGATATCCTGCCAGGCCGGCCGGAGCCGTGACAGGGCATCGGCCTCCCCGATGGCCCAGAGACAGCCCCCGCCACCGGCTCCGGTGAATCGTGCCCCGCAGCCGCAGCGGCGAGCGGCCGCGACCAGCTGGCGGCCGAGGCCGTCGAGCACGGCCGGCGTCATCCGGCGGCGTAGATCCACCTCCCGGTTCATGGCGGCCGCCGCTCCGGCAAAATCCCGGCGGCGCAACGCTTCGGCAAACGAGCGGGTGCAGGCGATCATCTCGACCCATTCCTGCCGGCGGCGTCCGGAGATGAACTGCCGCACCCACCGGCCGTTGATATCGGCGGAGACATGCGGAACGCCGGCATAAGCCGCCAGCAAATGCCGTTCCAGACGGCGCATGCCGCGCCGGGGGATCAACGTCTCCCGCCGGAACACCCCGGTCTGCGGGGGAGCCAGCCAATGCCAGGCGTTGATCCCCCCGAATACCGCCGCCAGCTGGTCCTGTAACCCGCAGGGCACGCCGGCGATGCTTTCCTCAACGGAATGGGCGATCAGCGCAACGGATCGGCCGGCGACGGCCGGCCGGCGGCGGGTCTGCGTAAAAGCGCCCACGAGGGCGACGGCGGCGACCGACGATCCGCCCAGCGCGCTGCGCGGGGGGGATGCCGAATGCACCGAGATGTGCACGCCGTCGGCCTGAAAAAAACCGGCCACGGCGAACATCAGCCCCAGCGGGTGGCGGAAGGGAGCCCGACCGGCGGGAAACTCCGCATCTCGAAATCCGCGCGAACTGACCCGGATCCGACCGCGTGCGTATGGAGCGATGCGCGCCGTGGTGCGCAGATCCAGGGCGATGTTCACCGTGCAGGGCCCGTGATGCTGCAGCGCGTTGGAAAACGTCCGGATGTCGAGGGTCCCGCCCATATCGATCCGACACGGTGCCGAGACCGTCACCGGGCCGCTTTCCAGAATCTTCCTCCAGTCCACGTTCGTTTGGCTTTCTCTTCGGCTCACGGCAGGCTTCCTCTGAGTTGACGCAGGACGCTCAGGCTGCGGGGCTGCCGCCCCAGGTGGTAGGGCACGAAACACTCGAGAAACCCAAGGGCTTCGGCGGCCGCGGTCGGCGTGAACCGGATGCGCGCCGCCCGGTGCAGATCCCCGTCGGCGATCCACTGCAGCTGTTTGATCGTGCCCTTGGACAGGTGCGGCTCGTCCGGCGCATGCGGCAGACACCCCGGGCACGCAATCCCGCCCTTGGCGAGATCCATACCGAACCGGTTCGGCCGCACGGCATCGACCGCTTTCCGGCAGACCCCGCAGCGTTCCAGGTTGGGGCGGTGCCCGGACAGTCCGAGCAGCCGCATTTGAAACAGGATGCTGAGAACGGCTTCGGATGTGGCCCCGCGATCAAGCTCGCTCAGGGCATGGTGCAGGAGCTGGTACAGCTCGGCCTGGGCCACCTGGTCTTCCACCCAGGCATCGACGAGTTCGGCCCAGTAGCTGGCGTAGGCGATTCGGGTGGGACGCGCGCGAATCTCCGCGAAAGGATGCTTCAGGGCGGCCTCTTGCAGCACCGGCAAGCCGGACCGGCGGCCGGCCGTCGCGGTGATATCTACCTCCGAGAACAGCTCCAGCACTCCGGCAAAGCGGCGGACGCTCTTTTTGGCCGCCTTGGCGATCAGAGAGAGCTTGCCCTGCGACCGGGTGAAAAACGTCACAATCAGATCGTAATCACCGTAGTCGCGGCGGCGGATCAGAATCGCGGAAGTAGCGAACGGGGTCATGAAATAGCTGCAGCGCCCTGTACCGGCGGGTCAAGGAAGGTGGATGTTCACCACTTCACCGCGTTTTCCCGGAATCGTCACGGGTTGGTTGTCCAGGCTGAGCTTGACGCCGCCGACGTTTCCGATCAGGAGATTGAAGCCGGTTTGAGCCTCCAGCTTCAGCCGGTCCCCGGCCTTCAGCTTGTGCTCGGAAGCTGTCCCCTGGTCGATCACCACCTTGACCCAGCTGTTTTCATGAGCCGCAATCGTCAGCAGATGCTTCGTGCCGGGTGGGGTTGCAGGGTTTCGCGCCGCTTCCGAAGGCGGTTGGGCGGCCGGGCTTTCAGGAGGCGCTGCCGCCGGCGCCTCCGCCAGCGGGGAGGCGACCGGGATGGTCGCGCCCGGAACCGGCTGCCATTGCCGATAAGCCCATAGGCAGGCGGCGATCAGCACGGCCAGCATGGCCAGTGCGAAAAGCAGCTTCTTGGGAACGCTCCGGCGGCCGGGATCCGGCGAAGGCTCCGTTTCCGCCGTTTGCGGCCGCAACCGGCGCAGCGCAAGATAGCGCTGCACGGCTTCGCTGCCGTCGGCGCCGACCGCCTGGGCGTATGCTTTTAGAAACCCGACCGTAAATACATCTGGCGGCAGATGAGCGACGTCTTCACGCTCAATCGCCTCCAGGATGGCTACGCGGATGCGGGTCTCCTCGGCCACTTGCTTCAGGCTGATCTGCTTTCGAATCCGGGCGTCCTGAAGATACCGGCCGAAAGAGTCCCCCGGCCCAGTTGGCCGCACGGCCGCTGCCTCCGGCGCTTCCGTCGCTGCGGGTTCCCGGCTCACGCCCATGGGGCCCGACTTTCGGTCTGGATGGGATGCCGTCGCTGTCGCATGCCTCAGGGCGCCCCCATGACCTTGATGTGTGAGCGCTTGCGCAGCTCGGACAGCCAGGCCACAAATCGTTCATCGACCCGTTCCCGGAAGAGGATGTCCTGGATTTCCGCCTCCACCTGGGCCAGGGGCCTGGACGCGGTCTCCTTGATTTCCTCCACGAAAACCAGCTGATAACCGAAGTCCGTTTCAACGATCGGCGAAAACTGGCCGGCCTTCATCCCGCGCACCGCCTCCCGCAGCCGGGGCGTCAGCTCATCGATTCGAAACAAGCCGAGATCGGAGCCCTGGACGGCCGATGGGCGCTCGGCCGTCAAGCGGACGATCTCCTGGAACGGTCGGCCCCGTTTCAGCTCGGCCAGCACCTCCTCGAGCATGTTTTGAGCGGCCGCACGGTTGGCCGGTGAAGCCTGCGCAGGCAGCTTCACGAAGAGATTCCACAGATGATACTGGGTCCCGCCGCCGTATTTGGCCCTATTCTTCTCGAAGTAAGCCTTGATCTCCGCCTCGGTGATGACGACCTTCGAGCGCACCTCGCGATTGACCAGCTTGGTCCGCTGCAGCTGGAGCTTGACCTCTTTCCGATACTCGTCCATGGTCATGCCCTGCTCGGCCAGCATGCCCCGGAGCTGTTCGTCGGTGGCTGAGCGGCGCTGCTTGATCTGGCGAATGTAGTTTTCGACCTCCTCCTCGGTAATGTTGATGTTGTAACGCTTGACCTCTTGTTCCGTGAGCTTGGTATCGATGATGTTATTGAGCAGCTCCGTGCGCAGTTGCGCCAGGGCCTGCACCTCCCGCTCCGGTGGCAGCCGTTGCGCCTTTAAATTCTGAACCAGGGGACGCAGCAGCGTTTCGATGTCATATTGGGTGATGACGTCCTCGTTCACGACCGCCACGATACGATCCACCACCGCCGCCTCGGCCGCCGGTGCCGCAGCCGGCATGCTCCAGCCGGCGATGCCGGCGAGGATTAAGGAAATTAACATTTTTCTTAATTTCATACGGTTATTCCAT
>CAZEKN010000123.1:0-3133 GCA_964512755.1 uncultured Desulfatibacillum sp.
TTCGCGGCCCGGGTGCGGCTTCCGGACGAACCGCTCATGCTGGTCGACCGCATTCTGGAGGTCCACGGGGTCAAAGCCTCGCTCGGCGCCGGCCGGATCGTCACCGAACACGACGTGCGCCCCGATGCCTGGTACCTCGACGGCGGGCGTGCGCCGGTATGCATCTCGGTGGAGGCCGGACAGGCCGATCTTTTTCTTTGTGCCTATCTCGGCATCGATCTCGTCGTGCGCGGCCAGCGCACCTACCGGCTGCTGGACGCCACCGTGGAGTTTCACCGCGAGCTTCCGCGGCCCGGCGAAACCATCCGCTACTCAATCGAAATCGAGAAATTCCTGCGCCAGGGTGAAACCTATCTTTTTCTGTTTCGCTTCAAGGGAACCATCGACGGCTCCCCGCTGATCACCATGACCAACGGCTGCGCTGGTTTTTTCACGCCCGAAGAGGTCTTTCACTCCGGCGGGATTATCCAGACTGATGCGGACCTGCAGCCGGCCGCGGGCCGCACGCCGGCCGGCTGGAAGCGCCCGGTTCCCATGGCAAGCGAAACCTACGACGACCGCGCCCTGGACGCCCTGCGGGCCGGCGACCTGGCGGCATGCTTCGGAAAGCTTTTCGAGGGGGTGGATCTGTCCGAATCCCTGCGGCTGCCGGGCGGCCGCATGCGCCTGATCGACCGGGTCCTCGGGCTGGAGCCCGACGGGGGGCGCTACGGACTGGGCCGCATCCGGGCCGAGGCCGATATTCACCCGGACGACTGGTTTCTGACCTGTCATTTCGTGGACGACATGGTCATGCCCGGCACCCTGATGTACGAGTGCTGCGCGCACGCCCTGCGGGTGATGGTCCAGCGCATCGGCTGGGTCACTGACCGGCCGCAGGCCCGCTATGAACCGGTGCCGGGCGTCAAGGCCACGCTCAAATGCCGTGGACCGGTCACACCCGCCACTCAACGCGTAATATACGAAGTTGACATCAAGGAGCTCGGCTACGGCCCGCAGCCGTTCGTCATCGCTGACGCCAATATGGTTGCCGACGGCCGCCACATCGTCCGTTTCCACGACATGTCGCTTCAGCTGACGGGCGGCGCCCGCACGGAAATCGAATCCTATTGGGAGCGCCGGCTCAACGCTTCGCCGGCCGCTGCTCCCCCCCAGCGAGCGACCGCCGGCTTCAGCCGCGCTCACCTGGAGGAGTTTGCACGCGGCCGGCCATCGCTGGCCTTCGGCGAGCCCTACGCGCCGTATGACTCGGGCCGCTTCATTGCCCGGCTGCCCTCGCCGCCCTACCTTTTCATGGACCGGATCACCCGGGTCGAGCCCGAACCATGGGTGGTGCGGCCCGGCGGCTGGGTCGAATCCGAGATGGATGTGCCGCCGGACGCCTGGTACGTCGCGGCCGAGCGCAGCGCAACCGTACCCTATTGCGTTCTTTTGGAAGCCGCGCTACAGCCTTGCGGCTGGCTGGCGGCCTACATGGGCTCGGCGCTCAAAAGTTCGAAACCACTGCATTTCCGCAACCTCGGCGGCAGCGCCACGTTGCATGCCGCCGTGCCCGCCGACGTCGGAACCCTGCGCTCGCGCATCCGCATGACGCAGGTCTCGGAAGTGGCCGATATGATCATCGAGCACTTCGAATTCGAAATCCGCTCGGCCCGGGAAATCGTCTACAGCGGCACCACCTATTTCGGTTTCTTCACGCCGGCCGCACTGGAGCGTCAGGAGGGCATCCGCGATGCCCGGCAGGGGTTTTTTGCCGACGGCTCCGGGGCAATGGCCGCGAACGGTCTTGCCTTTCCGCACGAACCGCCTTTGACGCCCGATGACCGCAACCGCAGCCCGGCTATCGGCATGGCCGATCCGGCCGCCGCCCTGCGCATGATCGACCGCATCGATTTTTTCCTGCCGGAGGGCGGCTCCCGGCGGATTGGCTTCATCCGCGGATCCAAGGAGGTCAACCCGGCGGATTGGTTTTTCCAGGCTCATTTTTTCCAAGACCCGGTCTGGCCCGGCTCCCTCGGGCTGGAATCGTTCCTGCAGCTCCTGAAGTTTGCAGCCCGGCAGCGCTGGCCGCAGCTGGCCGCTTCGCATCGCTTTGCGCCGGCCGTCGACCGTGCCCACCGCTGGACCTACCGGGGCCAGATCCTGCCGGCCAACCACCGCGTGACCGTGGCGGCATCGATCACCGAAGTCGTTGAAGCACCTCTCCCGACCTTGTGGGCTGAAGGGTATCTCATGGTCGACGGGCTTCCGATTTACCGGATGCAGGATTTCGGGATTCGGCTGCTGCCGGAAAACGACAAGGAATACAGAAAGGTTCCCGCCATTCAATGAACTATACTCGGGTCCGCATTGCATCCTTTGGCTATGAGCTGCCGCCGAACGTGGTAAGCTCCGAGGACCTCGAACACCGCCTGGAGCCGTTGTACGCAGCGCTCAAGATTCAGAAAGGCCAGCTCGAGGCCATCACCGGCATTCGCGAGCGTCGCTATTGGGATGCCGATTTTCAGTTGAGCAAAGGAGCGGCGCAAGCCGGCCGCAAGGCCATCGAAGCCGCAGCGCTGGCGCCGGACCGCATCGGCATGCTGATCTACGGCGCCGTGTGCCGGGAAAACCTTGAGCCGGCATCGGCCTGTGCCGTGGCGCACGCGTTGGGCCTGCCGCCCGAATGCCAGATCTACGATGTGTCCAATGCCTGCCTGGGCGTGCTGAACGGCATGGTCAATGTGGCCAACGCCATTGAGCTGCGCCAGATCCGGGCCGGCCTCGTGGTGGCCTGCGAATCCGCCCGGGAGATTGTGGACCTCACGATCGATCGGCTGAACCACGAGAAAAGCATGGATGTCCTGCGCAAGACCGTGGCCACCTTAACGGGCGGATCCGGGGCCGTGGCGGTTCTTCTGACCGACACCGATCTCAGCCCCGACGGGCATCGCCTGCTGGGCGGGGTGGCGCGCAGTGCACCCGAGCATCACCGCTTGTGCGTGTGGGGGCCGGACACCGGCCTGCCCGGCGGCACCCGGCACATGGCCGAAACCGATTCGGTCCAGGTGCTGCAACACGGCGTGGCCCTCGGCATCGACACCTTCCGGGAGTTCCGTCGGGCGATGTCACTGGCCGAGGGACAGCCCGACAA
>CAZEKN010000123.1:3233-7028 GCA_964512755.1 uncultured Desulfatibacillum sp.
GCGCATAGACATTACTGCCTTTCGCCATCTCTACCCTTTTACCTCCCGGACCGCGGAGGTGAACGGCCGGCCGATGCACTATGTGGACGAAGGCAGCGGCGAGCCGATTCTGATGGTGCACGGCAATCCCACCTGGTCCTTCTATTTCCGGAAGCTGATCGGCGGGCTTTCCAACGATTACCGGGCGATCGCTCCGGACCATATCGGCTGCGGCCTGTCCGCCCGGCCGGCCGCATCCGAATACGGCTTCCGGCTGCAAAACCGGGTCGACGATCTCGAAGCGCTCTGCAGCCATCTGCGCCTCGACCGCAACCTGACCCTGGTGCTGCATGACTGGGGCGGCGCCATCGGGATGGCGCTGGCCATTCGTCATCCCGAGCGCTTCGCGCGCCTGGTTCTGTTGAACACGGCGGCCTTCCTGAAACCCGAGAACAAGCCCCTGCCCTTGGCGCTCAAGCTGGTCCGCGGCTTTCCGCTCCTGGCGACTCCGGCGGTGCTAGGGCTGAATTTATTCGCCCGCGGGGCGGCCTGCTTTGCCTCGGCAAGGGGCCTCCGGTCCGACGTGCGCAAGGGCCTTCTCGCCCCCTACAACAGCTGGCGCAACCGCCTGGCCACCCTGCGGTTCGTACAGGACATCCCCCTGTCACCGGAAGATCCCAGCTATGCCCTCCTGGAGCAGGTCGATCACGGCCTCCGGACGTTCGAGACCAAACCGGTTCTGATCTGCTGGGGAGAGCGCGATTTCGTCTTCGACCGCGATTATCTCGCCGAGTGGCGCCGCCGCTTCCCCCTGGCCGAGGTCCATCGTTTCCCCAACGCCGGCCATTATGTGCTCGAAGACGTCCCCGACCGCATCCTGCAATTGCTGACGGCCTTCCTCAAACGTCATCCTCTCCCGCATTGAAAATCAGCGGCGATTGGTGTAGGTTTTTCGCACACTGTCGAGGAGAGCAGCCGCATGTCGGATCCGGCCGACAACGATTCGGTCCATGTAAACGTAGCGTCGCATTTGCGACGTGCCGCGCAAATCCAGCCCTTTAAGCGCGCGGTCGTCTGCCCGGCCGGCCGCGACCGCTGCGGCCGGGTGATCTATGCCCAGATCACCTTCCAGCAGCTCGATCGCGAATCGGACCGGATTGCGCATGGACTGCAGTGCGCCGGCATCGGGCGCGGCGTGCGCACGATCCTGATGGTCCGCCCCAGCATCGAATTTTTCGAGCTGATCTTCGCCATTTTCAAGGTCGGTGCGGTCCCGGTGGTCGTCGATCCCGGCATGGGCGTCCGCCGCATGCTGACCTGCTTCCGTTCGACCCGGCCGCAGGCCCTGATCGGCGTCCCGCTGGCGCATGCCGTGCGCACCTTCTTCCCCAGCTATTTCAAGACCGTAAAAGTCTGGGTCACGGTCGGCCGACGCTGGTTCTGGGGCGGACACACCCTGAAAAAGCTGCGCCGGCCGGCTTGGAAGCCGTTCGAGGCCGCGCGAACCGCCCGGGACGACACCGCGGCCATCCTGTTCACCACGGGAAGCACCGGTCCGGCCAAGGGGGCGGTTTACACACACGGCAACTTCGACGCCCAGCTGAAGCAGATCGCGGCCCATCTCAATTTCGCACCGGATGAAATCGACCTGTCGACCTTTCCGCTCTTCGCGCTGTTCTATCCGGCCCTCGGCGTAACCGCCGTGGTCCCGGACATGGATCCGACCCGTCCGGCGCAGGCCAACCCGGACCGCATCATCGAGGCGATCACCGACCAGGGCGTCACCAACATGTTCGCCTCGCCGGCCCTCCTGGAACGCGTCGGGTCCTATGGCCGCACGCGCGGCATCGTGCTGGCTCCCCTCAAGCGCGTCATTTCGGCCGGTGCACCGGTGCCGGCCCGCACCATCGAGCTCTTCGCGAGCCTGCTGCCGGAGGGGGCCGACATCCACACCCCGTACGGCGCCACCGAGGCCGTGCCGGTCGTCTCCATCCGCGGCAGCGAAATCCTGTCGGAAACCCGGCAGCTCACGGACAAAGGCTATGGAATCTGCGTGGGGCGGCCGATCAACGATATCCCGGTGCGCATCATCGCGATCAGCGACACCCCCATCCGCCGCTGGAAGGAGGAGTTGGTCGTCCCGCCGGGGGAGATCGGTGAAATCGTGGTCAAGGGCGACCTGGTCAGCCGAGGCTACTTCGACAACCCGCTGGCTGACTCCCTGGCCAAGATTTCGGATAACGGCGGGTTCTGGCACCGCATGGGCGACCTGGGCTGGATGGACAAGAAGGGGCGCATCTGGTTTTGCGGCCGCAAGAGCCACCGGGTGGTCACCTCCCGGGAAACGCTCTACACCATTCCCTGCGAATCGATTTTCAACACGCATCCGCTCGTGCACCGCAGCGCACTGGTGGGAATCGGCCCCCCCAACCATCAGGTGCCGGTGGTCTGCATCGAGCTCAAAAAAGGAAAAGGCCGCATCCACCGCCGAACCGTCAGGACGGAACTGCTGGAACTGGCCGCACGGAACGATATGACCCACGACATCCGGACCATTCTCTTCCACGATTCATTTCCGGTGGACATCCGCCACAACGCCAAGATCTTCCGCGAACGACTGGCGGTCTGGGCGGCTCGGCAAGTGAAGCCGACGCCCCTCCCCGGCCGACACCGACCGGCAGAAAATCGATGACCAGCCCCGGCCATGCACCCGAATCCGTCCTGGTCACGGGCGGCGGCGGTTTTCTCGGCCTGGCCATCGTGCGCGCCTTAACGGCCCGAGGGGACCGGGTGCGCAGCTACTCGCGCAGCGCCCACGCCGAACTGCAGGCTCTGGGGATCGAACAGGTATGCGGAGACATCGCTGACCTGCAGGCGCTGGAACGCGCCTGCGCCGGGATGGAGGCGGTCTTTCACACGGCGGCCAAGCCGCCGCCATGGGGGCGCTCCGCCGACTACTACCGCACCAATGTGCTGGGCACTCAAAACGTGATCGCCGCCTGCCGCAACACGCGCGTCCCGCGCCTGATCCACACCAGCACGCCCAGTGTGGTCTTCGACGGCCGCGGCCTCGAGGGCGTGGATGAATCCGCACCCTACCCGGCGCGCCATACCGCCGCCTACGCTGCGACCAAGGCCCTGGCCGAACAGGCCGTCATTGCAGCCGCCGACGACCGGCTCCGCACCATCGTTCTGCGGCCCCATGAAATCTGGGGGCCCGGCGACCCGCATTTCGCCCCGCGGATTATCGCCCGGGCGGGCCGGCTCCGGCGCATCGGCAGCGGCCGCAACCTTGTCGACACGACCTATATCGACAACGCCGCCGAGGCTCACCTGCTGGCGGCCGACGCGCTCAGGGACAACCCGAGTCTCTCGGGCCGGGTTTACTTCATCAGCCAGGGCGAGCCGATACCGGCCTGGGACATGATCGACGCCATTCTCAAGGCGGCCGGGCGCGGGCCCGTCAAGGGGCACGTCCCGCACCGCCTAGCTTGGACGATGGGGCTGGTGTTCGAGAAACTCTATACCTGGCTGCGCCTGGCCGGAGAGCCGCCGATGACGCGTTTTGTGGCCGATGCCATGGCCAAAGCGCACTGGTTCGACATCGGCGCAGCCCGCCGCGATTTGGGATACGCACCGAAGGTGGCTACCGCCGAAGGTCTGCGACGGCTGGAAGCGTGGCTGAACCGTCAAGAAGGAGGAAACACCCGTCGATGAAGTTAACGGATATCGCTCCGCTGGAGCGCTGGATGGAACTGGAAAACGACATCAACGCCCGCTCGGGCATGGACGCGAACGTCTTCGACACCAAGGGGT
>CAZEKN010000124.1:0-6158 GCA_964512755.1 uncultured Desulfatibacillum sp.
GAGGTCGCCAGCGTGGGCGGTTTCGTCAAGCAGTACCAGGTCAACATCGACCCCAACCGTCTTTCGTCCTACGGGCTTTCCATCCGCGAGGTGATGGAGCGCATCAAGATGTCCAACAACGACGTGGAGGGCCGCTTGATCGAAATGTCCGGACGGGAGTACATGGTGCGCGGCCGGGGCTACATCAAGTCGCCCGCGGACATCCAGTCGATCGTTGTGGGCAGCAAGGGCGGGACCCCGGTGCTGCTGCGGGATATCGCCAATGTGGCTCTCGGGCCCGACATCCGCCGCGGGATCGTGGAGCTGGATGGTCGGGGCGAGGTGGCCGGCGGCATCGTGGTGATGCGCCACGGTGAGAACGCCCTCAACGTGATCAACGCCGTCAAGGCGAAGCTCCAGGAAATCACCCCCGGCCTCCCGGAAGGCGTCCGGATCGTTCCCACCTATGACCGCTCCGAACTGATCCGCCTGTCCATCGAAAACCTGCAGAAAACACTGATCGAGGAAATCGTGGTGGTCAGCCTGGTGGTGATCCTTTTCCTCTTTCATTTCCGATCCGCCTTCGTGCCGATCTTCACGCTGCCGATCGCCGTGGTGATCTCGTTCATCCCCATGTACTTCCTACAGATCACCTCCAACATCATGTCGCTCGGCGGCATCGCCCTTTCCATCGGCGTTCTGGTGGATGCCTCCATCGTGATGGTGGAAAACGGTTATCGCCACCTGTCCGAAGGAACCGAAGACGACCGACGGGACAGCGTCGCCACCGTGATCCGCGCCTGCCAGCAGGTGGGCCGGGGCATCTTCTTCGCCCTGATCATCATCATCGTCTCCTTTGTGCCCGTCTTCATGCTGGAAGCCCAGGAGGGGCGGTTGTTCCGGCCGCTGGCCTTCACCAAGACCTTTGCTATGGCGGCCTCCTCCATCCTCGCCATCACCCTGGTTCCGGTGCTGATGACGATCTTTTTAAAAGGCCGGCGCCTCAAACCGGAAGCCGCAAACCCGGTCTCACGGTTCCTGAGATGGGTCTATGAACCGATCATCCGCTGGGCGCTGCGGTCCAGGAAGACCGCTCTGTTCATCAATTTCCTGTTGATCCCGCTCAGCGTGGTGCTGATGATCCGTATCGGAAGCGAGTTCATGCCGCCGCTTTACGAAGGCACCATCTTCTACATGCCGGTCACCAGCCCGGGCATCTCTGTGACCGAAGCCGGCAGGCTCCTCGCCATGCAGGACAAGATCCTGAAAAGCTTTCCCGAGGTCGAGACCGTTTTCGGCAAGGCCGGCCGCGCCGAAACCGCCACCGATCCGGCTCCCTTCAGCATGATGGAGACCACCGTCCACCTCAAACCCAGGAGCGAGTGGCGCAAAGTTGAAAGGGATTACCGCTATATTCCCGAATGGCTGCGCCCCGCTGCCGCGGCGATATTGGGCGCCGAGCGCCCCCTGACCTACGACGAACTCGTGGAACAGATGGACCAGAAGATGCAGTTTCCGGGGCTTCAGAACGCCTGGACCATGCCGATCCGCGCCCGGATCGATATGCTCAGCACCGGCATCCGCACCCCCGTGGGCATCAAGGTTTTCGGACCCAACCTGAGCACCATCCAGGATCTGGGCATCCAGATCGAGGGAATTTTGAAGGACGTGCCGGGAACGCGCAGCGTGTTCGCCGAGCGCGTGGCCGGAGGGTTTTTCATCGACATCGACATTCAACGCGATGCCATCGCCCGCTACGGCTTGACGGTGGGGGAGGTCCAGGAAGTGATCCAGTCGGCCGTCGGCGGCATGAACATCACCCGTACGGTCGAGGGCCGGGAACGCTACCCCGTCAACGTGCGCTACCCCCGCGAGCTGCGCGACGACCTCGAGAAGCTGAAGCGCATTTTAGTACCGACGCGAGCGGGTGGCAGTACCCCGATGGGAGCCGGCGGAGCGGCCGGCGCCGGCATGATTCAAATTCCGCTGGCCCAGCTGGCCGAAATCCGGGTGACCACCGGACCGGCGATGATCCGGGACGAGGATGCCATGCTGGCCGGCTACGTGTTCATCGACGTCACGGCCCGCGATATCGGAGGCTATGTCGAGGAGGCCAAACGCGCGATTGCGGAACGGCTGACGCTTCCCGCCGGGTACTTCCTCTCGTGGAGCGGCCAGTACGAGTTCCAGCTGAGGGCCAAGGAGCGGCTGAAGATCCTTCTTCCGGTCGTGTTTTTTGTGATCTTCATCCTGCTCTACATGACGTTTCATTCCATATCCGAGTCGCTTGTCCTGATGCTCGCCGTGCTGTACGCCATGACCGGCGGCGTGATCCTGCAGTATCTGCTGGGCTACAACTTCAGCGTGGCCGTCTGGATTGGCTACATCGCGTTGTACGGGATCGCCGTGGAGACCGGAGTCGTGATGATTATCTATCTTCACGAGGCCCTCGACCGCCGGCTGAAACAGGGCCCGGTCAGCTCACGGGACATCCGCGACGCCACCGTCGAGGGCTCGGTGCTGCGGCTGCGGCCGAAACTCATGACGGTGGGCACGACCCTGATCGGCCTGATCCCGATCATGTGGTCCAGCGGGGTCGGCGCGGACGTCATGAAGCCGATCGCGGCCCCCATCATCGGCGGCGTCGTCACCTCCACCATCCACGTGCTGATTATCACTCCAGTGATTTTTGCGATGGTGAAGGAACGCGCGCTCAAGCGCGGGCGACTACAGGCATCCGACACGAACCACTGAAAAGGGGAGGATGGCATATGAAACGATATCAATGGTTGGTTCTGGGCTTAGGCGTTCTTGGCATGTTGATTCCCAGCTTTTCATGGGCCCAGCACAGCCACGGCCATGGATCGGGAGCGGGCAGCATGAAAATGGACACCCGCGAGGTGCTGGTGGAGGGGATCAAGGTCACCTTCCAGATCATGGCCAACCCCGAGCACCGCAAGATGCTCAAGGACATGAAAATGAAGGATGACATCGAGCCGGGCACCACCCACAATGTTACGGTCGTCCTGACGGACCCGTTGACCCAAAAAGAGATTACCGACGCTGCGGTCAGCATGAAGGTCGTCGACCCCGGGGCCAAGGACCAGATCAAAAGCCTTAAATATGAAAGCTCGATGAAAAGCTATGACGCCTACTTCAGCCTGACCGAGAAGGGCCCGTATGAGCTGCTGGTTCTGATCAAGACCGGCGACCAGAAAAGAACGGCAGGGATTCGCTACGAATTGAAATAAGGCCATTCTTCCGCTTTCAGGCGGCAACGCCCGCCGGTATGGCCATCGATAGGAGCCCGGGGAAATCTCCCCGGGCTCCTATTCGCCAGGTCAGCCGGAATTAAAAATCGATCTGCCACTTGGCTCCGGCATACCAGCGGGTGCCTTCGTCCTCGCCCGCGGCGTTGTCCATTAAGTCGAAGTAGCCGACTTCCGGCACGATGTAGACGCCCGGTGCCAGGGTCACGATCGCTTGCAGATAGGCCGACCAGGCCTCGTCCTGGTCGGACGCGGCGTCGTTGTCGTCGCTGCGGTATCCGGCGCCCGCCTCGAACAGCAGGGCGTCGGAAACCTTGAACCCCAGGATCAGGGCCGCCTGCCAGCTCATGCAATCTTCGGTATCGTCGCCGGAGGGATTGAGAGCCGCCCCGGCGTTGGCGTTGCTGGTGTATCCGTCTGCGTTCCAGTTGGCGTTGCTCCAGTTCTGGCCCCAGCCGCCGGCCGCCTTGATATAAACCGCGCCGATCTCATAACCCAACTCCATGCCCAGGATATAGGAGATGATGTCGACGTCGTCGGTCAACACCGCACTCGCGCCTTGGCTTTCCTTCAGGTACTGGAACCCGGCCGCCGGGGTGAAGGTGAAGCTGCCGATCTTCCCAGCATAGGCGGCCTCGAACTTGGGCAGGTACTTGTCCAGGTCGCTGCCGGCCCCACCCACCGTCTGGCTGCCGTAGGGCGTTATCGCCGCAACCTGGAAATCGCCGAGCTCCAGCCGGAGCTGGCCGGGACGAAAACTGTCGTTGGTGCCGATGCCGGCCAGTCCCAGATCGTCGTCGATGACCTGGCCGGAGGTGAACTGAATGATCGGCGAGTAATCCTTGCCGACGGTCAGAGCGGCGTTGTCCGAAAATTTCCAGGTCCCGTAGGCCCGGCGGGTCGCCACATCCACATCGCTGCCGTCGCTGCCCTTGAGGCCGAGCTCGATGTGCCCCTTAACCTTGTCGGCCTTGACCTTGGCTTCCAGGCGGGAGTTCGTTTGGAAATTCCAGGTCAAGTCGGCATCGCTATCCTCGCCGTTTACCGTGAAGTCACCGTAGTCGTAGCTGTTCCAGAAGGTGGCCATGCGCTGGCTTCCCGAAAATTCCCAATCCGCCCCCATGGCCGGGGCCGCTAAAAGCAACGCTGAAAGAATCATCCATTTTTTCATCTGGTCTGATACCTCCTGATAGTTTCTTTTAGAATCGATTCCCATGTTACTGCTTTCTTTATTTGCCTAATAACTTCTGGAGAAAAACGTATGGACTTCACCTCCTCTCAGTCTCTTGTCGATGAGGCCGCACCTCACGGCCACTACCGCTTGAACTTAAATTCAAGCCCGGCTCGCCGGTGGGGCGCCCGACGCGGCTGCCCCACCGGCCGATTAACCGGAGGCACCGCCCCGCTTTAGGTCTGCTTGACGGGGGACATCTGGGGCCTCAGTGACGGTTCGGTTTTAAGACCGGTCGCCACCGAGGACGCCGTAATACCACCGCCATGGGTTATCACTTCGAAATCGGGATAGGCGACCCCACCATGCTCGCTGATATCGAGGCCCTCCAGCTCTTCTTCCGCAGACACCCTCAACCCGATGGTCTTGGCAATGATTTTAAACATGATGAATGTCGTCGGAAAAACCCAAAGGAAACAGGCGGCGATACCCAGCAACTGAACGCCGACTTGCGCCAGGTCAAAGCCTTTGACATGAAACAGCCCTGCCGCCAGTGTGCCCCACACGCCGTTAACAGCATGCACCGAGATGGCACCAACCGGGTCGTCGATTTTAATGCGGTCGATGAAAAGGACGGCCAGAACCACGAGGACTCCGCCGATAGCGCCGATCATGACAGCGCTGAGTGGTGTCACGGTCGCACAAGGGCTGGTGATGGCCACCAATCCGGCAAGTGCACCGTTGAGGGTCATGCCGATTTCCGGTTTGCCGAATTTGATCCACGAAGTGATCAAGGCCATACAGCAGCCGGCCGCCGCGGCCAAGTTGGTATTGACGAAAATCAACGCCGTGTCCTTGTTGGCGGCCGTCGTCGAACCGGGATTGAACCCGAACCAGCCCAGCCACAGAATGAAGACCCCAAGGGCCGCCAACGGCATGTTGTGGCCCAGGATCGGCCGGATTCGTCCGTCTTTTCCGTATTTGCCGAGCCGCGGGCCGAGCACAATCGCCCCGGCCAACGCCGCCCAGCCGCCGACGGAGTGCACGACCGTGGACCCGGCGAAGTCAATGAATCCCATGGCTTCGAGCCAGCCCTTGCCCTGGAACAGGCCGCCCCAGGCCCACGCGCCGATTACCGGGTAGATCAGGGCGCTGATGACGGCGCTGTATATCAGATAGCCGATGAACTTGGTGCGCTCGGCCATGGCGCCGGAAACGATGGTGGCCGCAGTGGCCGCGAAAACGACCTGAAACATCCAAAAGGCGAGAACCCATGGATCCTCGCCGGGTGTGTAGTCGCTCAAGAAAAAGCCTGAGGTGCCGAACCAACCGGTTCCGCTCACCCCGAACATGATGCCGAAGCCGATGGCCCAGTAGGCGATCGAGCCGATGGCAAAATCCATGAGGTTTTTCATCATGATGTTGATGGCGTTCTTGGCGCGCGTAAAACCGGTCTCCACCATGGCAAACCCGGCTTGCATGAAAAAGACAAGGGCTGCAGCGACGAGGGTCCAAACATAATTTGCGTGAGTCTGGACCAACTCGATGGCAGCCTTGTTCGATTCCAACGTAGGCGGTTCGTCACCGGCCCAGGCACGAACTCCTCCGATCAACAACGCGCATAACGAAAACAGTGCTTTGCTCATGACATGTCCTCCTCGGAATGTTCTGCCACCGCAAGGGGTCGCAGAGAGAATGCAGTTAAATTGCGTCACGTCCGGTCTCGCCCGTGCGTATGC
>CAZEKN010000124.1:6168-7016 GCA_964512755.1 uncultured Desulfatibacillum sp.
CGGCAACACTGCTTTTCTCATGGCAAATCCTCCTTTGATGGACATGCTGTCCAATTGGAATGCAGAAAGTCTTACAGTTAAATAGCGTCACGGCCGGTTTCACCGGTGCGAATCCGTACGGCTTGGTCAAGCGAGGTAACAAAAATTTTCCCATCCCCAATCTTGCCCGTGTTGGCTGTCTTTCGAATCAGGTCGACCACCTGCTCCGCTTGGTCGGAGCCCACTACGACCCCAAGGTGTATTTTCGGCACCAAGTCCACCTGATACTCCGTGCCGCGGTATACTTCCTTGTGGCCTCTCTGGCGCCCAAAGCCCTTCACCTCGGTGATGGTCATGCCGGTAACACCGATTTCGGTTAAGGCTGCTTTTACCTCGTCAAGTTTGAAAGGCTTGATAATCGCTTCGACTTTTTTCATATGCGTCTCCCTCATCTCCTGTATTCGGTGGACCTGCGTCAGCAGACCGCTAAAACCCCAAATCACAGAGCATGCCAATCGGGCAGAATCATTTTAACTAATTGTTAATATTATTTTTTTATTAACAACCAAGTTTCCAGCCTAATCTTGATAAATTACAAATTTGTTTTTATAATATTATTAAAATACATTTATGAAATTTTTTTGAACGATCCTGCCGCTCCGCAAACCGACGTCACGCCGCCATTGCCCCTCTCTTGATCGGACATTCCGGAGCCGAAGATAGAAAATTTGAAGCAAGCGGCCTGGATGCGCTTCATCTTCCATTCGGGTTTGCTTCGGGATCATGATGGAGGACACCATGTCACCATCGCATCGAAACTCTTTTGACAATTGGCACCCTCTGGTATATGAAATTAAATTAGAGATAGA
>CAZEKN010000125.1:0-7008 GCA_964512755.1 uncultured Desulfatibacillum sp.
TCGCTGTCGGCCTGACCCTGGTTTACGGCGTTTTCCGGTTTATCAACTTCTCCCACGGCGAGCTGATCACCTGGGGTGCCTACCTGACGTTGATGTTTTACACGCCTCCGTTCTCATGGCCCCTTTATTTATCAGCCATTCCCGCCATGATCCTGACCGCCGTGATCGGTTTTTCTCAAGATTTTTTCATTTACCGCCCCCTGCGGCGGGGCAATCCGATTACACTGCTGATCGCTTCCATCGGGCTTTCCTACATGCTGAGGAATGCCGTTCGATTCATCTGGGGCTCGGACCTGAGGACGTTCGACTTCCCGCCTGCCCGAGGACTGGAGTTTGGCGGTTACTATGTAACCGGCATCCAGCTTCTCATGTTGTCGGCGGCCGTTTTTTTTCTGGCGATCCTCTATTTGGGTCTGACCCGCACGCTGTGGGGGAAATCCCTCCGAGCCACGGCCGACAACCTGGAGCTGGCGGCGATCATGGGGATCAGCATGCCCAGGGTCAGCGCATCGGTCTGGATCCTTGCATCGGTGTTTGCGGCCGCCGGCGGCATTCTCCTGGCGCTGGACACCAATCTGGAGCCCATCATGGGCGCGACCAACCTGATCAAAGCATTTGCGGCGGTCCTCCTGGGAGGTGCCGGAAATGTCTGGGGAGCGCTTCTGGGCGGCCTGTTCATCGGCATTGCCGAAAATCTGGGAGTTGCTTTTTTTTCGCCGGGCTATAAGGACCTTGTTGCCTTCGCCCTGATTTTTCTCTTGCTGCTTTTTCGGCCGCGCGGACTTTTCGGACTTCTCACGGGCGTGCGCTGATTGAGGTTGCGAAGCAGTCGACCGACACCATGGACTATATCCTGCACGTTTTGATCCTGGCTTTGATTTACAGCATATTCGCCGTGTCGCTGAATCTCGAGCTCGGCTATGCCGGGCTGTACAACTTCGGGCACGTGGCGTTTTTCGGGATCGGAGCCTATATCTCAGCCCTGCTCAGCCGCGCCGGGATGCCGGTGGAGGGAGCTATGCTCTGCGCCATGGCCGGCGCCGGAATCGCCGGCGGCCTGCTGGCCGTGCCGGCGCTGCGGGTGACCGAGGATTACTTCGGAATCGCCACTCTGGTATTTGCCGAAATGTTTCGCTTGGTCTGCCTGAACGAACGATGGCTCACCAAGGGCCCCATGGGCTTGCCGGGCATCCCGCGGCCGGCGTGGATCGCCCACGGCGTCGATGGCCTTCCGGTCTATCTGATCCTCACGGCAATGGCGGCCGCCGGCGTGTTTCTGTTCGTACGCCGGCTGACCGGATCGCCCTTCGGTCGGGCCCTCAGAGTGATCCGTGAAGACGAGCACATCGCCCAGGCGTTCGGCAAGAATGTCTTCCTGCTCAAAGTCAAAACGATCGTGACTGGATCGGCTCTGGCGGGGCTGGCCGGAACCCTGTGGGCGCACTACATCAGCTACATCAGTCCGGCTGATTTCACCCTGACCGAAACCATCCTGGTCGTGCTCTGTGTCGTGCTGGGCGGACGCGGCACCAATTGGGGGCCGGTGCTGGGGGCCTTTGCCGTTATTTTTTTCGGTGAGGCCGTGCGGTTTCTGCCGATCCCGCATGAGCTTCATCGCTATGTGGCGCCGCTTCAAGGGGTGGTCTACGGCGGCATTCTGGTGCTGATCGTCTTGAAGATGCCGAATGGTATGATCGCGGAACACCGCAGGAACGGCGCTTGAGCGTCGATCCGCAAGGCTGAAACCGATAGCGGGGCAAGGTCGGAATGCTGCGAGTTCGGAATGTGACCAAAAGCTTCGGCGCATTGACGGCGGTTCACGACGTGTCGTTTGAGCTGGGTGACATCGGCATCACCGGGATGGTGGGCCCGAACGGCAGCGGCAAAAGCACCCTTTTTCATATCCTCACCGGGTTCTACCGGCTGGACCGGGGAGAAATTTTCTTCAACCGGCATTCCATCGCTAATCGACCCCCCTACCAAATCAGCCGTCTGGGGGTGATTCGAAGTTTCCAGCATACCCGGCCGCTTCCGTTCATGAGCGTCCGCGACAATCTGATCGCTGCCGCCCCGCGGCAATCCGGAGAGTCCGTCTGGCCGCTTTTCTTCTCGCCGACACGGGTCCGCCGGCAGGAACGCGCGCTTCGAGAGAAAGCCGACGGTGTCCTCGAGTTGCTGAAGCTGGCGCCCCTTGCCGACGAGCTGGCCGGCCGCCTCAGCTACGGCCAGCAAAAATTGATGGAATTGGGCCGGATCCTCATGGCCGACCCGCGCCTGATTCTGCTGGACGAACCCACGGCGGGGATCAACCCGACCTTGATCCGCCAGCTGGTCGAAGTCCTTTGCCGCCTCGGCGAAGAGGGAATTCAAATCTTTCTGATCGAGCACAACATGCCGCTCGTGGCACAGCTGTGCCGGCACGTATTTGTCATGGATTCGGGAGAGCTCATATTTTCCGGAACACCGGAAAATGCCCGCCGGGACCCGCGCGTCGTCGAAGCCTATCTGGGGCGGGAAAGCCATGCTGCTTGAGGTGGACCGGATAAACGCGGGCTACGGCCGGACGCTCGTCATCGAGGATGTCTCGATTTCCGTGGACGCCGGCGAGATCGTCAGCATCATCGGCCCGAACGGCGCCGGCAAATCCACCGTGCTGCGAACCGTCGCGGGGCAACTCCTTCCCGCCGCCGGCGCGATCCGCTATTCCGGACAGGACATCACCCGGATCGGCATGGCCGAGCGCGGCCGGCGCGGGCTGATGTTTGTTCCACAGGGAATGAACATCTTCCCAAACCTCACCGTTCGGGAAAACCTGGAAATCGCCGGGCTGCTGCTGGAGGATAAGGCCGCGCGACAGGAGGCCGTACGCGAGGCCCTGAACCATTACCCCGTCCTCGGCCGTAAAAGGGACCATTACGGCAGGGCGCTTTCAGGCGGCGAGCGCCAGCTGCTGGCGTTGAGCCGTACCCGAATCCTGCGCCCGCGCCTGGTGTTGCTGGACGAACCTTCCCTCGGCCTCGCGCCGCTGCTGGTGGACCATATTTTTGATGAAATTATCCGCATGACCCGCCTGGGAGTCTCCGTGTTGCTGGTGGAGCAGAACGCCCGCAAGGCGCTGTCCATTTCCCACCGCGCCTATGTTCTGGAACTGGGCCGCAACCGCCTGACGGACACCGGCGCCCGGCTGTTGCGCAACGAAGACGTCCAGCGTCTCTACTTGGGCGGATGAGGCGGCAGCGTGTGGCTTAAATGCTCGATTGCTGGCCGGAGTCATCGCCAGGCTTGCATTTTCAAAAATCCGGTTTACTATAGCGTTCACATCCCGTCGTCAACGACGGGATGTGCCATTTTGGGAAGCTGCCTCGGCAGCTCGGAGTTCGAAAAAAATCGCTAAGGAGAAAAACATGGCGGATCTTTCGCAGTTTACGCTTTATAGCGGCGCCCATCGCGGGGCCGAGTCCGAATTCGGCCAACAGGCCGAGCGCTGGGGGATTCAGGAAGTCAATTTTTCCTTTGAGGGGCACGCGCCGGAGCGGACTCGCGGCGTCCGGCTGTTGGGGCCGGCGGAGCTGGACAAGGGGGACGTCAGCATGGAAATCGTCTCAACCCGCATGGGCCGCACCTATTCCAAGGCGGACAAGATCCGCAAGGTCATCCAGTCCATCTTCCACATGATCAACAACGGCTACCAGGTTTTCGCCGTGGGCTGGATCCAGCCGGACGGCACGGTGAAAGGCGGAACCGGCTGGGGCGTGGAGCTGGCCAAGCTGTTCAACCGGCCCGTCAGCGTCTACGACCAGGACCGCAGGGGATGGTTCTCGTGGAAGGACAACCAGTGGATCTCCGAACAACCCGTCATTGCCCATAAAACGTTTGTCGGGACCGGCACGCGCAATCTCACGGAGGACGGCCGAAAGGCTATCGAGGATCTGTTCGGGAAGTCTTTCGGCTCGGCCCAAAGCTGAAGGAGGCCGATCCCAAGATCTCCTAAACCCCTTTGTCAAAGCGGGGAAAGAAATGTGAGCCGTCCGGCGGCTCACATTTCTTTTAGAAAATGTAAGCCAGGAAAAAAATACCCACCATCGTGAAAGCCAGCATGAGCTTCACCCCGATGCCGAGGACAAATCCGATCCAGGTCGCAATCCCCGCACGCCCCGCCTGCCTTAAATTTCGGCGCGCCATGAACTCACCGATCACCGCGCCGATGAACGGCCCCAGGATGATCCCGGCAAACCCGAAAAAAATCCCAACCAGCGTCCCCAATGCCGCTCCGACAACCGCCCCGCGGCTGGCGCCGGCGCTCCGAGCGCCCAGGCTGGACGAAATGAAATCCACGCAGAACGCCAGCGTCGTCAAGACGGCGAGAACGATGACCGTGCCGACGCTCACGTTCTGAAACCCGTCGGCCCAGGCCGCGAGCAGAAGCCCTCCGAAAACCAGCGGCGTTCCAGGCAACCCCGGAAGAAGAGTGCCCGCGATACCCACGCCGACCAACATGAGGCTCAATATCCACACGAGCGGTGTCATGGGGTTCAATATAGCCCAAAAGCCGGATCGCGTCCAATCACGACAAACCAAGTGATGAACTCCTAAAAAGTCATCAATTGAGTCGCCGCGAAAACTCATCTATGCTTGCGGCGCTAAAGTGGATTAGAGCGAGGATGAGTGTGCTGAAATCCGACCCTGCAACCCCTGAACGCGGCGCCCTGGCCGTTGTCGCGCTCATGTGCCTGGCCGAGACCCTGAGCATGACGGGCTTCGCGGCCTACCCGGCCTTCCTGGCCCTGCTGCGCGACACCTGGGGCATCAGCAATTCGGAGGCCGGTTTCATCGGCGGAGCCTATTTCGCCGGCTACATGGCGGCCGTTCCGGTCCTCTCCAGCCTCACCGACCGCTACGATGCGCGCCGCATCCATGTCGGTTCCTGTCTGCTGGCGGCCGTCAGCAACCTCGGGTTCGCGCTTTTCGCCGACGGGGTCGTCAGCGCTGCGGGACTTCAGGCGCTGGCCGGCGCCGGCCTGGGCGGCACGTATATGCCGGGGCTGAAAGCACTCACCGACCGCGTGGCCGGTCCGCGCCAGAGCCGGTTCATCGCCTTTTACACCAGCACCTTCGGCATCGGCACGAGCCTCTCGCTGCTGCTCTCGGGATGGCTGGGCTGCTGGATTCCCTGGAACTGGGCGTTCGGCCTGCTGGCGGCAGGCCCGCTGGCGGCCGCGCTCATCGTTTTTTTCGGATTGACGCCACTCGAACCGGCCCGATTAACCGGCCGGCGGCCGAGCCTGATCGGCAACTTCACCGTGCTTCGCGATCGGTCGGTGCTGGAATATGTATTGCGCTACGCGGCGCACTGCTGGGAGCTCTTCGGACTGCGTTCGTGGATGGTCGCCTTCATCCTCTTCGGCTACGGCATCGCACGGTCGGGGCAGCCGGTGCTGAGTGCGACCGAGGCTGCGGCCGCCATTAACTTCCTGGGCATCCCCGCCAGCATTCTCGGCAACGAGGCCGCCGGCCGCTTCGGCCGGAGCCGCTGTGTTCCCGTGGCCATGGCGGCGTCCGGAACATTGGCTTGGCTTGCCGGCTTTTCCGCCGGCTGGTCCTGGTGGGCCATGCTTCTGTTGCTGGCGGTTTATTTTATTGCGATCATGTCCGACTCCGCGGCGCTGACCGCTGGACTGGTGACAGCCACCCCGCCGCATCAGCGGGGTGCGGCCATGGCGGTTTATTCGTTCGGCGGATTCGGTGCGGGGTTTCTGGCTCCGCTGGTATTCGGCCTGGTCCTGGATGTCGCCGGAGGCAAGGGCGCTCCCCTGGCATGGGGGGTCGCCTTCGGCAGCCTGGGCATCGGCTGCCTCGTCGCATCAACCGCCGCCCGGCTCAAGACCGGTTCACCCCAAGAAAACCGTCGCCCTTAGCGGCCTCGTTCCGTTATCGATTTCACACCGGAAAACGGTTCGCTGAGCTTTCTGAACCGTTCCGCCACAAACGTGTCCATGATCATCTGGGTCAGATGATAAACGATCCCCGGGATCAGGGCCAACGGGTACTCGCTCGCGAAATAACCGCTCCAGACGAGATAGGAAACGGCCAGCGTCTTCTGCGATGTGTGAATGGTGAAGGCGGTCGTTGACGGCCGATCCAGGCCGATGATTCTTGATATCCCGAAATTCATGGCCAGAATCAGCGAATGCAGAAAAATGATAAATGTCAGCAGGAAGGGCAGGGTGGCGCCGGCCTCGCGGATGTTGGGGCCGGAACCGGCGACGGCGTTGAAAATAATCAGGAGAACCATGCTTTGCTGAAAAACGGAAAACGCCAGTTTGTGTCGTGAGCGAAAGCCGCTGAGCGGGGACCGAAGCAGGTAACCGAGAACAATCGGAACCAGAACCGTGGTGATCAGATTCAATAGCATTTTGAACACCGGCAAATCGACACGGCTCCCGGCTGCGACCAGCAGGTTCAACGAAAAGGGAATCGTGAAGACGCCGATGAAATTGCCGAGCACACAAATGAAGAGCGACAGGGGGATGTTGCCTCGGCCGATAATGGTCATCACCGTGCCGGAGACCACGGTTACCGGCGCGGTTGCGATAATGCAGACTCCGAGGACGTATTCCCACGAAAGCACGAAACCCGCCAGGAGCCGTGAAAGCAGCGGGATGAAAACCAGGGATGAGATCATGGCCGCCAGCGGCGCCCTGTACTGCCGCAGCTGGGTGCTCAATTGGGAGGCTTCAAGCGTAAGCCCGGTGATGAAGAAGGCGATGAAGATGCCGATGGTCAGGACATCGTGCTCCCGCAGCCAGGCGTTCTGGTCGCGCAGGCCATAGCCCCCCAACACGGCCAGGCCGATGCCTCCGAAGAACCAGTATTTCTTTAGAAAAACCGCCATGCTGGGGATGCCCGATGCGTAACCTTGTGCGATTCAATGACTCCGGCTCGAATCAGAGACCCTTGGATTTTCTTCTCTCATAGCGGCGGCTACGGTTTTTTTCAACGGTGCTCCTG
>CAZEKN010000126.1:0-6987 GCA_964512755.1 uncultured Desulfatibacillum sp.
CCGAGGCAGTCCCTGATCAAGATTTGGATTGCCGAAAAACTGCAGAGCATGTAACGGCACCTCTGGAAAAACGTTACGCTGCCGGGCGGCACATCGACATCCTCGCGATTCTCCAACGGCCGCAGCAGACCGCTCGCCAGCTGGGCCTTCCGTTCGGCAAGCACCGCATGAGCTTCAATTCCCTCCGGCCCAGGAGTCGACCGTCGACAAGGATTGGCAGCGTTCCCATAATCTGGGCATCACCGAGGTTCCGACCTTCCGCCTGAACGGGGAAGACCGCGCAGACGCCCAGCCTTACGAACAGCCATCCGCATTTCTAACCGCCCATCGCGTCCCACCGCGCAGTCCCTTCACTGCTCCATTTTGGCAAAACCCCTGATAGATGCTTACCACCTGGGAGGACACTTGCGCTGCGATTCGTTTCGGCAACCATCCATCAGTGAATGCATTAATTCTTAATCTTTAATCGAGATCTGACACCATCTTTCTTCGGGAGAGGAAAATAAGGAGGCTGGTTCCTATCGCCGAATGCCGTTTGAGTTGATCGTATTGAAATAATTATTCAAAGTCAAAGAGGCCGTTGCAAGCCAAAGACAGAACGGTTGGTTTAGTGCGGCGGGATTTCTTCCTTCAGGAGGCAGCAGGCGATTCGGTACTCGCTCGCCTCACCGGCATCGCCGGCAAGATGGTCGGGCTGAACCAGGGCGTCCATGACGCAGCCCTCGGCGATGGTCAGGCGGAAGAAATCGCTTTCATTCAAGCGCGGCGCCTCCAGCAGGCGGTCGCCCTGGAATTCAAGGCTGTGCACCGGATAGTCCTCGCAGAGAGGGCAGCGGTAGACCCGGCCGTTGGGGAATACGAAATAGTTGTCGGCCACGAGCCCCGCGCACTCGAATTTTTCCTCAGATCCGAGAAATACCTTGGGGTAGATCACCCGCACGCCCTGCCGGGCGATCGCCTCGGCCGCCGCCGGCACCCGCTCCAGCCAGTCCTCCGGCGAAACCCGCAGGGCCCCCAGCGAATCGAGTCCTCCGGAACGCGCCGCCCGCCCCCGCAGCCCGAGCACCTGAATGAAAAAGCGCTCGACGTCCAATTCCGCAAGCAGCGGGCCCATCACGGGGAGTTCTTCCAGGTTGGCGCGGCTCACCGTGAAAATCAGGCTGATCCGGAACCCCTTGGCCCGCGCCCGCCGGATGCCATTGATGCAAACCTCGTAGGACCCCTTGCCCCGGATCCGGTCGTTCGTCGCAGCCGTGGCGCCGTCCAGGCTGAAGCTGAAGACGTCCACCTCGGCGGGAGTCACCTGGTCGAGGATGTCGTTGAAGAGATAGCCGTTGGTGTCGATGGTGATGCTGGCAAACCCCAGCCGCCGGGCGCAGCGCACCACCCGTGGAAGATCCGGGTGCAGGGTGGGCTCCCCGCCGAGGAGCACCAAGTTCGCGCCGGGGCTTCGGGAGGCGAACACCGCCAGCCAGCGCTCGATGCGCTCCAGGGGCAGCCGCTTGCGGCCGTGCTGTTCGGGGTTGATGTAGCAGTGCCGGCAATGCAGATTGCAGCGGGTCAGCACGTGCAGAAACACATTCGCCGCCTGCTGTTTGAATTGAACCGTAGCGGAGCTCATCAAATTTTGGAAATCAGGTGCTTGATCTTCTTTTTTGCGGCAATCAGTTCGTCGTTGGTCGCACGCAGCCGGATGGACATGTATTCGGCGAAAATACGGTACAGCAACAGGAGGAAATCCAGCTTTTCCTCCTCCGGGGTCTGAGTGGAGAACCGGTTCTTGGCAGAGGAATCCACGGCCAGGCAGACGGTCTTCCCGACCGCCGAAACCGTGGCCGAACGGTGCATGGTGTCGACGATGCGCATCTCTCCGAAGATCTCGCCCTTCGTGTCGATCACGCCGATCTCGAGGTTTTCTTTGGAGATCCGGATTTTTCCGGACAGCAGAAAATAGAGCCAGGTGTCCTGGTCGCCCTCACGGATGATCGCCTCGCCGTTTTCGTATTCACGGATCTTGCTCAGCTTCAACAGCTTGCCGAGACTCTTGGTCTCGAAGTTGCGCAGAGCCGGTATCGCCATGAGCTTCTGAATATTCTCGATGTTGTCCTTGAGATATTTGGACTCGATCATACCTCTCCTCCCCTCGTCGATCGCCGTACGAAGCATCTATGATGACATTCTACCGCTTGAAGGGGCAAAGGGCAAGCTGGGCGAAACCCTTTCAGGTGCCCTCGAGGCATCCCTTGGACACCTCGTCGTCGAAGCGGACCGGGTAGCATCCGTCAAAGCAGGCTTTGCAAAAGCGGTTCCCGGCATCGGGCACCCCGGTGGCATCGAGCAGTCCTTCGATGCTCAAGTAATGCAGCGTGTCGAGGCCGAGAATCCTGCAGAGTTCCTCCACGGTTTTGCCGGCGGCGATCAGCTCGCCGCGGGTGGAAAAATCAATGCCGTAGTGACATGGAAATCGATGCGGCGGCCCTGAAATGCGCATGTGCACCCGTTTCACCCCCAGCGCCCGAAGCGCTTTGACGCGCGTCTTAACCGTGGTGCCGCGGATGATGGAGTCGTCGATGATGATGATCTCCTTGCCCTTCAGCAGCTCCTTGACGGGGTTGAGCTTCACCCGCACCCCGAAGTCCCGCATGCTCTGGGTCGGCTGGATGAAAGTGCGCCCGACGTAATGATTCCGGATCATTCCGATTTCATAGGGGATCCCGGATTCCTGCGAATACCCCACCGCCGCATAGGTCCCGGAATCCGGAAAGGGCATCACAAAATCGGCAGCGACCGGCGCCTCCCGGGCCAGCCGGCGACCAAAGGCCTTGCGGATCAAATAGACGTTACGGCCGTCGATGGTGCTGTCCGGGCGGGCGAAATAAATGAACTCGAAAATGCAAAAGGCTCTCCGGTGAGCGGCAGGTGTGCGGGTGCTGCGAATCCCCTCGTGGGTGATGACGACGATCTCTCCCGGCTCGATCTCGCGTACAAACTCGGCCTCGACCAGATCCAACGCACAGCTCTCGGACGCCAGCACGTAGCTGCCGTTGATCTTCCCCAGACACAGCGGCCGGAAGCCATGCGGGTCCCGGATGCCGATGACCTCCCCCCGGCTGGTGAGCATAACGAACGAAAATGCCCCCTCCAGCCGCGCCACGGATCGGACCAGCGCCTCCTCGAAACCGTGCTTCAAGTTTTTGACGAACAGGTGCAGCATGATCTCGCTGTCCATCGTCGATTGGAAGATGGACCCGGCCTCTTCGAGCTCCTCTTTGAGCAGGTGGGCGTTGGTGATGTTGCCGTTATGGCCGATGGCATAGGCCTTCTGACGGTGCCGGACGATGAACGGCTGGGCGTTGGTGAGAATCGAGCTGCCGGTGGTGGAATAACGGACGTGCCCGATCGCACAGCATCCCTCCAGCTCCTCCAAATGATTGACGTCAAACACCTCGGGCACCAGCCCCATGCCGCGGTGGGCGAAGATGCCTTCGTTGCGGACCACGGCGATGCCCGCGCTTTCCTGACCCCGGTGCTGCAGGGCATAAAGGCCGAAGTAGGTCAGCGCCGCCGCATCCCGATGGCCGCAGATGCCGAATATGCCGCAGGACTCCCGCGGCTTGTCGGAAACATCAATTGCTGTCAACGTGCCGTTTTTCGACATCGGAGCGCCTCTCTCAAACCAGTTGCCCCCTTTTGGCAAAAGGGGGCTGGGAGGATTAAAAAAATCGATTTTTTCGAAGTAAGGCTATCCCTTTTGGGTGGGAGCGGCATCTTGCCGCGATTTGATCGTGGCTGGAAGCCACTCCCACAAAGAACAAACTTTCTCGCCGATAACCTGACGCCTCGCCCGTCATTCCAGAGGCGCGTTTTCATCCAGGTTCCAGACGCCGCAGGGGCAGGCACCGGCGCAAAACCCGCAGCCGATGCACAGATTCTCGTTCACGACGTATTCGTAGGCCTTGCCGCCCAGATCCTTACGGCTGATGGCCGCCTGCG
Source organism: uncultured Desulfatibacillum sp. (assembly GCA_964512755.1). Taxonomy (GTDB): domain Bacteria; phylum Desulfobacterota; class Desulfobacteria; order Desulfobacterales; family SpSt-501; genus SpSt-501. The sequence continues at coordinate 3,994 of CAZEKN010000126.1, forward strand.
GGCAGATCGCCACGCACACCCCGCAGTCCCGACAGGCGCCGCAGGACAGGCACTGCGTACCGCACTGGTGCACATCTGCAAAGGTCGTGACGCGCGGGTCGAAATATTCGACGGTCACCCGCCCCTTATCAATCATCTGCCGGCGGAAGGGGGCCGGGATCCGGCCGTCGGCCTGGTCGACGATCGCTTGGGCCACCACGCGGCCGGCACCGATCGCCTCGGTCAGAAGCCCCGGGCGCACCACGTCGCCGATCGCGAAGACCTTCGGGTCGCTCGTCCGGTAGCTCGAATCGACCTTGATGAAGCCGCGCTCCACGGCGATCTCTTCCGGCAGGAACGAAAGATCCGGCACGTCGCCGATGGAGACGACCACGGTGTCGGCCGCAATTTCCTCGCCGTCGGCGAGCGTGATGCCGGTGGCGGTGATCTCGCGCGTGACGACCGGCCAGCGAAAGCGGGCACCCGCGGCCTCGGCGGCCTGGCGCTCCTTGCCGAAGGAGGCCGGCTGCTGGACATCCAACAGCAGGATCTCCTCGGCGCCGAAACGGCGCGCCTCGGTGGCGGCATCGCAACCGACATTGCCCGCGCCGATGACGACCACCCGCCGGCCGCATGCCGCCGTCCCCGCCTTGGCAGCCTCCAGGAAGTCGAGGGCTGAAATCGCCCGCTCGATCCCCGGGATGGGCAGCATGCGCGGCTTTTGAGCACCGGTGGCCAGCACCACGAAATCGAAGTCCTCCCGCATCCGGGCGAGTTCCTCGCGACCGAGCGGCTGCTGCAGGTTGATATGTGGCAGCACGTCCCGGATCCGGCTGAGCTCGGTTTCGACCACCTCGCGCGGGATGCGGCTCTCGGGAATGACCCGGGTGAACTTGCCGCCCAGCCGGCCGGCCACTTCGTAAACCGTTATGGCATGTCCCTTCAGTCGCAGCTGCCAGGCCACCGACAGCCCGGCCGGCCCGCCGCCGACCACGGCGATGCGTCGGCCGCTCACCGGCGGCAGCTCCGGCAATTGGGCGCGGATGCTGGCCTGACCGACCTGGGTCGTATCCACCGGCGCCATGGCGGCGATCTGGCGGGTACAGGACTGCATGCACAGGTTCGAGCAGAGGTAGCCGCAGACCGCGGCCGGAAACGGCGTGTAAGCGAGCGCGAGGTCGACGGCTTCGTCGATCCGGCCTTCGCGGATGAGCTGCCAGCGCCGCTGCACGGGGATTCCGGTCGGGCAGCTGGCCTCGCAGGGGGCGGCGTATTTCTGGTTTTCCCAGGTGGGTACGAAGCGCCGCAGCGCACCGGTCGTGATCACCGGAATCACGCTGCGGTCCAGCTGGCTGAGATCGCCGATCAGGCCGCCCGAGCCGAGCTCGGCGTTCCAGACCTCGCGGTGAAAGCTCCTCACGGCGCGGACCGACCGACCGGCTTTCTCGCTCGGCGTGCGGGCGACGATCAACTGCCACTGGTCCCGCACGGAGAAGGCGCGCAGCAGCTCGGCGCGGCCGATCTTTTTCAGAAACACTTTCAGGTTCGCCAGCAGCCAGCTCCAGTCCGGATCCCCGATGGGCGCCAGGCGGGCGTCGGTCTGACTGAAGCCGCCGTGGGGCCCGCGGAAAAAGACCTTGCCGCCGACCATCCCGACCAAGGGCCGGTAACCGAGAATGTTGTCGGGCGTCTGGGCCTCGTGGCCGCAGACCACGGCGATGCCGCCGGCCATGAACTCCCCGAAATAATCTCCCACCGACCCCTGCACCCACAGTTCCGGCGGACCGAACCGGGGGTTGTGTTTGGTCATGGTCATGCCGCGAGCGCCGATGTTGCCGGCGATATAGAGCCGGCCCTGGGCCATGGCATTGGCGGCGCCGTTGCCGGCATTGCCGTGCACGACGATCTCGGCCCCGGCATTCAGCCAGCCCACGTCGTCGGAAGCCGGGCCAAGGACTTCGATCACCGTATTCGGGAATCCCATGGACCCGACCCGCTGGCCGGGCTGCCCGGTAATCTGAATAGAAACCGTCTGGTCTCCCGCGCGCCAGAGGCGGCCGCCGATGCCGTGCTGGCCGTACGCTTCGATCTGCAGCCGCCGACGGCCTTCGGCCACGGCTTTCTGAATCTGCTCCTCCAGGATGCGGGAACGAACGCGTTCACCATCCTGCCGGCCCGCAATCACCTGGACCGATGTGGGTGTGTTCTGCTTGGGTTCGCTCATATGTCTGCTCCAAGCACCCCGTTGGGATGCCACGGAAATTCGTTCGCCCGTACACCCGTGGACCCGTTCACCCGGTACCCCATTCGTATTAGAACGGGCCCACGCTTTTTTTTAAACCACGTACTTGATGCTCAGCCGCTCCGCCGTGTGATGATCGTCCACCCCCAGGGCATCGGACATGCCGATGGGCAGGGAGGTCGAACGGCCGAGCGGCGCCACGATTTTTTTGAGCTCGGTGTCGAAGCTCAAAAACACATCCACGACTCGCTGGGCCACGTCGTCGACGTCCAGCCGCCGGTACAGCCGCGGGTCCTGGGCCGTGATGCCCTTGGGGCAAAGCCCGATGTTGCAGATGTTGCAGCGGTCGGACTCCGAACCGAGGCAGCCGGCGGCCGCCTGCATAATGTACTTGCCGGCCTGGATGCCGCTGGCGCCGAGCATGATGAGAGCCGCGGCGTTGGCGGCCAGGTTCCCGCTCTTGCCGATGCCCCCGCCCGCAAACAGCGGCAGCTGGTTCTGCATGCCCAGCTTGACGAGCGTCAGATAGGCGTCACGGATGTTGCTGGCGATCGGGTGCCCCATGTGGTTCATGGACACGTTGTAGGCCGCCCCCGTGCCGCCGTCTTCGCCGTCGATCGCCAGCCCCGCGGCATAGGGGTTGCGGGTGAGGTTGTTCAGCACGGCCAGCGCGGTGGAGGTGCCTGAAATCTTCGGATACACCGGCACGCGGAAGCCCCAGGCCATGGACATGGACTGGATCATCTTGGCCACCGACTCCTCGATCGAGTACT
>CAZEKN010000127.1:0-6952 GCA_964512755.1 uncultured Desulfatibacillum sp.
TCCCATTCGCGCAGCGGCGGCAGCTGTTGCCCGTCGCGCGCCTCCAGGGTGAAGATATCCACCGGAGTCTGGATCAGGCCGTTGCGGTAAAACGCCTCGATGTTCTTGTCGCCCAGCCCTTCGATGTCGAACGCATCCCGTGATGCGAAATGCTTGAGCCGCTCGACGACCTGCGCCGAGCAGATCAGTCCGCCGGTGCAATAGCTGTCGGCCTCGCCGGCTTCGCGCGCCACCCGGCTGCCGCACACCGGGCAACGTTCCGGGAATCGATACTCCGCGCTGGTCTTCGGACGCTGCGCCGGCAGGGTTTCCACCACTTGTGGAATCACGTCGCCGGCGCGCTGGATCACCACGGTGTCGCCGATGCGGATATCCTTGCGCGCGATCTCGTCGGAATTGTGCAGCGTGGCCCGCCGCACCAGAACCCCGCCGACCGTGATCGGCTTCAAATGGGCGACGGGTGTGATTTTCCCGGTGCGCCCCACCTGGCATTGGATGTCTTCCACCACGGTCACGGCGCGCTCCGGCGGGAATTTCCAGGCGACGGCCCAGCGCGGCGACCGGCTGACGAAGCCGAGACGACCCTGCCAGCTCAGCCGGTCGACCTTGAGCACGATCCCGTCGATGCTGAATCCCAGACCGGATCGCCGACGTTCGATTTCGTCGTAGTAGCGGGAAAGCCCGGATACATCCGCGCCCACGACCGTGACCACCTGATCGGGCTTGCTCGGCTCAAAGCCCCACGTGCGGATCCGGCGCAGGGCTTCCGACTGAGTGTCCGCAAACGGCTCCGACGCCTCGCCCCAGCCATGCGCGCAAAACCTCAGGGGGCGCGACGCGGTCACGGACGGATCGAGCTGGCGCAGGCTCCCGGCGGCGGCATTGCGCGGGTTGGCGAACATCTTGCCGCCGATGGCTTCCTGCTGGGAGTTGAGCGCCAGGAAATCGGCATCGGTCATATAGATTTCTCCGCGCACTTCCAGAACGTCCGGCCACTCACGGCCCTTGAGCGCCTGCGGGATGGTTTGAATGGTCATGACATTGGCCGTGACGTCCTCGCCCACTTCGCCGTTGCCCCGCGTAGCGGCACTGACCAAATTCCCGCCCTCGTAACGCAGGGCACAGGACAGCCCGTCGATCTTGGGTTCGCACCGAATCTCGATGGCCATACCCGGCTCCCTCAGCTCAAGCAGGTAGTTGCGGATTGCGTCCAGCCAGTCGACGATGTCTTCGCGCAAAAAGGCGTTTTGGAGCGAGAGCATCGGTACGCGGTGACGTACTTTTTTGAATCCCTCGACCGGAGCCGCCCCGACTTTCCGCGACGGACTCTCGGGCAGAATCAACTGCGGGAATCGTTCCTCGATCGATGCGTTGCGCTGCCGCAGCGCGTCATACTCGGCATCGCTGATCTCGGGCTGGTCCAGTTCATGATAGAGCCGGTCGTGATGGGCGATCAGCTCCGCCAGCGCGTTGAGCTCCGCGCGGGCCTCGCGCTCGCTCAATTGGTGCGGGGGGATATCGAAGAAAGCCGTGCGATGGCGGGTCATGGATCCACCTAATATCGTAAGTCAGCAAAGGTATAATTTAGAGAAGGGTGAAGTGCAAGGCTTGGGCTTATTGAAACGCTTTTTCCGATGACGATCGCATCGTTTTGGTGTATGCGCTATCCTGGAAGCGGATCCCCGACAACCGACGGGCTTTCGAAATATCCGTAGTCCGATGGTGCAAAAGAGAGGAAAAGCGATGAAAAAGCGATGGGCGCAGAAGATTGATGCTTTGAGCGAGTCGATGACCGTGGCGGTTTCCGACCGGGCGCGCGAACTGCAACAGAGCGGCGTCCGGGTGGTCAACTTGGGCGGCGGCGATCCCGACTTCGACACGCCGGCCCACATCGTCGAGGCCGCCTGCGAGGCGATTCGCAAGGGCCTCACCCACTACGTCGCCAGCAAGGGGATTCCCGAGCTGCGCAAGGCCATCGCGGCCAAATTCCAGCGCGACAACCAGCTGACCTACAACCCGGACACCGAGATCATCGCCACGGCCGGCGGAAAGCTGGCGCTCTACATCGCCCTGGCCGCCCTGATCGAGCCCGGCGACGAAGTCCTGGTTTTCGATCCGGCCTGGGTGAGCTACGAACCCATGATCCGAATGCTGGACGGAATCCCGGTGGACGTTCCCCTGCGCCCGGAGGACGACTTCCTCCTGGACCCCGATGCGCTGAGGGGCCGGATCACGCCGCGCACCAAGGCGATGATCCTGAATTCGCCGAACAACCCGACCGGGCGCGTGCTCACCCCGGACGAACTCGCCGTCGTCTCGGCGGCGGCCCAGGCGCATGGCATCTGGGTGCTGAGCGACGAGATCTACGAACCCATCGTCTATGACCGGCATCGGCCGACCAGCCTGGCTTCGCTTCCGGGCATGCGCGATCTCACGGTCACCATCAACGGCATGTCCAAGACCTACGCCATGACCGGCTGGCGCCTCGGGTACCTCGGAGCCCCGGCGCCGCTCTGTGAGCAGATCCTCAAGGTCCAGCAGCACGTGGTCACCTGCGCCCCCTCGTTCGTTCAGGCGGCCGGAGTGGCCGCGCTGCAAGGCCCTCAGGACTGCGTGTCCGAAATGGTCGCAGAGTACGATCGCCGGCGGCGGTTCATGACCGATGCCCTGAACGCGATTCCCGGCGTGCACTGCCCCTCGCCGGAGGGAGCCTTCTACCTGTTTCCGCGGGTCGTCTTCCGGAGCATGGACTCGAATGCACTGGCGCGCTTCATGATCGAAGAGGCCCACGTGGCCGTGACACCGGGATCGGCCTTCGGCAAAGGCTGCACCCAAAACATCCGCCTCACCTTCGCCACCTCGATGGCGAGCCTGAGACTGGCCGCCGAACAGCTCAGGGCGGCGATGCGCTAAACGGCACTATCCCGAATTTTGAACGCTGGCGCTATCTGCCGATTGAAAAAATAAACAGGGCCGGCCACGATCCTGCTCAGTGGCTGCGGCGCAGGGATGCCAGGAAGGCGCAGAGGCTGACCAGTGTGAGACCGGAAATCGTCAAGTAGAGGGTCAAGAGGTTGAACTGGGCCAGGATGGTGGTGGCCATCATCGGGCCGAGGGCGTTTCCCACAAATCGGCCCGAATTGAGAAAGCCGAGAGTGGTTCCGCTCCCGCCTTCACCGGCAAAGGCCGAGATGACCAGGGGGATGACGGCTGCAATCATGCCGGTCTGGAGCACCCGGATCAGGGTGAAGGTGTAGACGCCGGTGCTGAAATAAAGCAGGCTCTGCAGCGCGATGGCCGATAGGCCTGCGACGGCGATGAGGCGCGCCAAACCCAGCCGGGAGGCCAAACCGACCAGGAGGTGATTACCGACAATCGCCGTGGCCATGTACGCCATCATGATGGTTCCGGCCGTGGTGATCGCCGCCTGTTCCGTGAGCTGGAACCCTTCCAGAATGTGCGGCAGAATGCTGGGCAGAAACATGAGTTGGATCGTCCCGACGATGGTGAGCCCCCACCCCCACAGAATTCGACGGGTTAGCGGCTTGCCTGGTTCAGGCTTTTTGAGCTGTAAGGGGATGTCCCGAACGTACCGGTGACAATAGACCAGGGAGAAAAAAACTACGACAACGGCAATGATAAACGGAGAGTGGTAGCCGAAAAGCGCGACGGCGTAGGCGCCCAGAGGCGGACCGATGAGCTGCCCCGCCGTCATGGAGTTTTGGAAAAGGCTCAGGAATTTTGGGAGTTGGCCTTTCGGGGCGGAAGCGACGACCAGCACGAGCCCGATGGTTGAAATCGCGCCGAGTGCTCCCTGGATCAATCTGAGAGCCAGCAGCAGGGGCAGGTTTTCAACGAATCCCATAATGAAGAAAAGGACGCCGTTGCACAAAATGCCACCCTCAAAAAGCAGCTTCGGCCGAACCCGCGACGTGAGACTTCCCCAGAAAGGGGCCGCAAGTGCAGCGATCAGGGACGTGGCCCCCAAGATCATCCCGATCCACAGCATCGTCTCCCTTTCGCTGTAGGCACTCACCCTCAGGATATAAAAGGGCATGAAGGACATGATGCAGTTGAACGAGAACGCAATCCCGAACTGAGAGACGGCAATAGAGTAGATGCCCTTGGCAGCGTCTGGGTCCGACGCATTGGGGGAAGGCGGAGGGGTGGGCATACCTTCCTGCCTCATATCAGTTGGCGAACAAGCCCGCTCGGTATCCCTTGAGATAATTCATGCAGTAGGAATCCTTCCCCGCCAGCATTTCGGCGGTGGTGATGCAGCCCATCATGCGTTGGTCCAGCGGGTTGATGATGGCGCCGTCCAGCCCCTTGCTGATCGCCATCACCATGAAGGTCTGGTTGATGAACTTGCGCTCGGGCAGCCCGAAGGAGATGTTCGAAAGCCCGCACATCGTGTGAACCCCCTTGAAGGTCAGCACGATGCGTTCGATGGCCTGGAGGAACTCGACCCCGAAGGTGTTGTTGGTCGAGACCGGCTGAACCAGCGGATCGACGTAGATGTCCTCCAGCGGAACGTTGCTTTTCACCAGCCCGTTGATGAGCTTGTCGGCGATCGCGATCCGCTGGTCGGCGGTCTCGGGCATCCCCTCGTCGCTCATGCACAGCGCGACCACTTTGCTTTTCGTGCCCGCCACCACCGGCAGTAGTTTTTCGTAGCGGTCCTTTTCGAGCGAAATGGAATTGATCATGGCCGGTCCCTTGTGAATCGACAAGGCCGCCTCGATCGCCTTCGGGTCGGGGCTGTCGATGCAGCAGGGTGATTCGACGGCTCCCTGGACACTGCTCACCAGCCATTTCAACAGTTCGGCCTCCCGGCCGACAAAAACCCCGGCGTTGACGTCGATGTAATGGGCGCCGTGCTCCTTTTGATCCTTCGCCAGCTTGGCGACGCCGGCAGCGTCCTGCGTTTCGATGACTTCCCGGACGGTCTTACGGCTGGCGTTGATGAGCTCTCCAACGATAATCATGAATGTCCTCCTGTTTGGATGGCGATCAGGTGGTTTTATTCCGGCCGGACCGCCCTCTTCCGGCGGCCAACCGCGTCGCCAGCTTGATCGCCTCGATCATCGACTGAGGATTCGCCCGGCCTTCGCCGGCCTTGCCGAAGGCCGTCCCGTGGTCCACCGATACACGAATGATCGGCAGGCCCAAGGTCACGTTGACTCCGGCCATCTGACCCCACATGCCGGTTTTGTCGTCGTACTGGAAGCCGATGAGCTTGGTCGGGATGTGTCCCTGGTCATGGTACATCACGACGACCAGGTCGAACATGCCGCCCTGCATTTTGGAAAACACGGTATCCGCGGGCAGCGGCCCCTCGACCAGAATCCCTTCGGCCCTGGCTTCGGCCACCGCCGGCGCGATCTGCTGGTCGTCCTCATGGCCGAAAAGCCCGCCCTCCCCGCAGTGGGGGTTCAGCCCCGCCACAGCAATGCGCGGGGACGCCATCCCGAGCTGCCGGAGCGCCGCGTCGGCCAGACGGATTACGGTGAGAACCCGGTCCTTCTTGACGCGTTCGCAGGCCTCCCGGAGTGAAACGTGGGTGGACACATGGGCAACGCGAAAGTTGCCCTCCGCCAGCATCATGGAGTAGTTCTTCGTCCGGGTGAGATCGGCGTAGATTTCCGTATGGCCGGCGTAGTGATAGCCGGCGGCATTGATGGCGGCCTTGTTGATGGGGCCCGTCACGGTGGCATCGATCTCGCCGGCCATGGCCAGTTCGATCACCTTGGCCACGTATTCGAACGAGGCCTTGCCCTGCCCGGCCGTGACCTCCTTGTGGCGCAGGTCCGCCAGCGCCAGACGCTTCAGGTCGAAAACATCGATCGTACCCGGGCGGAAGGTTGCTTCGGCGGCCTTCCCACAGGCCGCCACGCCCAGAGGCAGCTTGGAAAAGCGCACGGCATCGGCCACGATGTCGGCATCCCCGACCACCAGCGGACGGCAGAGGTCGTAAATCTCCCTCAGCGCCAGCGCCTTGGCGCAGATTTCCGGCCCGATCCCCCCCGGATCCCCCATGGATATGCCGACGATCGGCCGTTCATCGTTGATCATTTGCAGCCTCTCTTTCAGTTTGTCGTGCCAGAACATTCCCGATGATGCGGCCGGCGGCCTCGCGGCCGTGGGCGAAGCGCGGGTCTTTGAAGCCGGGGTTCCAGCTTAGCGATGCGAGATCGTCGGAGACCACCAGCAGCGCGGCCACATCGACCGCGCGGAAGGCGCCGACCGTGAAAAGGGCCGAGCATTCCATTTCAACCGCCAGCGCCCCCCGGTGCCGATAGGCGAGCACCTTCTCGCGGGTCTCGCGAAACGGCGCATCGGTCGTCCATACCGGGCCGGGGCGGATGCCGATGCCCGCGGCGGCGCCGGCCGCAGACAGCGCCTGAACCAGCGAGCCGGACGCCCTGGATTCGGAAGCATCGGCAACATAGTGCCGGGAGGTGCCCTCATCGACAAAGGCCGATGTCGGCAATACCAGATCGCCGATGGAGACCGGCTCGGACAGGGCCCCGCACCAGCCAAGAAAGACCAGCCGGCGCACGCCCCAGGCGATGAGCGTTTCCGCGATCATGACGGCATGGGGTGCGCCCACCAGCGGTCCGGCGAGGCAGGCATCGGGAAGGGATTCGGATGAGGCGTACAGACGGCTGATGTACAAGCGCCGGCCGGGGTCGGAGTCGAACCCGAGCCGGCTGCGCAGGGCGCCCAGATCCGCTTCGGTGGCAGCCAGCACCGCCACCGTCCCGAGCTTCGGCGAACTCTTCCCCCGCCGGGGTTCAATGATCGCATCCGGCATGGTCATTTCCGTTGCGCCGATGCAGTAAACGGCGCCCGCAGCGCGGGGGCGTTTACTCGGGCTTGTTCAGGCGGGTGAGTTCGTCCCGGAACTCGTCCATCATGTCGTACATCCAGAGGAAATCCTCCATGGACA
>CAZEKN010000128.1:0-6910 GCA_964512755.1 uncultured Desulfatibacillum sp.
CGAAGAGATCATCAAGTCGGCTGGCGACGAAAAGGCGGATCTGATCGTCGTGGGAACCCACGGCCGCACAGGGTTGGAATACCACCTGTTCGGCAGCGTCGCAGCCAAGGTCGTGCGGCATTCGCCGGTTCCGGTGCTCACCATCAACCCGGACCGCCTCCAATAGGCTCCTCTCCTCCGCGCGACGGCGCATCAGGTCCGGGCCAACCGCAGTGCATCCTAAGGCAGGCAATTGCCTTTATCCATCCATGAGCAGAAGCCGATTGCCCCCGGTTGCGTCTGAAGGAACAACTCTATCGGGCTGCGCGCCATCCAGGCTGTCCATTCCGAATGCCCCCTTCTACATAGAGCCCGCCTGCCGCTACGCCGCCGCAGTCGCCGGTCAAATCGGATTCAACGACCTTCAGGCGCAGGACATCTCCGCGGGCCTGCATTGCGCGCTCACCGCCCTCCTGCGGTACTCCTTCGAGCCGAACGAACCGGCATGGGTCGAACTGGTCAGTGAGCGGATCCCGGCGGGGCTGAGGCTGTCCCTCCGCGACCAGGGGCTGCCGCTCAGCCCGGCGGACAGCGACGGCGGGGATGCGGGTGCCGACAGCCCGCTCTATGGACTGAACGCATATTTCGATGAGGTCCGCTTCCAGAACCGCGGGCGGGACGGCAAAGAAATCATTCTGAGCAAGCACCTGCCCGACCCGTCCATCACGGATGATGTGGCGGGCTGCGCATGGGATTCCAGCGAAGTCCCAGATTCCGGACTCGATCAACCGCGCTCGGAGACTCACTGTACCGTGCGCCGCCTGAAGCCTTCCGAAGCCCACGAAGTGTCCAAAGCGGTTTACCAGGCCTACGGCTATTCCTATCCCCATGATTATGTTTACTATCCGGAAAAAATCGCCGAGCTCAACCGCCGCGGGGACATTTTCTCGGCGGTCGCCGTGGCCGAAAATCACGAAATCGCCGGGCATTGCTCACTGAAACGCTGGGAGGAGAATCCGCGGATCGCGGAGATGGCCCAGGGGGTCGTCAAGCCACGGTTTCGTTCTCAGGGATGCTTCGCCCGGCTGACGGAGTACCTGATCGACGCCGCCCGCGGCCAGGGGCTCACCGGAGTTTTTGGAGAAGCCGTGACCACCCACCCCTATTCCCAGAAAACGGCGCTTCAATTCGGGCTTCGGGATTGCGCCCTGTTTTTAGGCCTGATACCGGCTGCAGCGGATTTCAAGGGCCTGGGCGGAAGGCCGGGCGACCGGGGCAGCATGCTGGTTCAGTTCCGGTATTTGGGAACGCCCGCCTCGACGCCGGTCTATGCACCGCTTTCCCATCGCGCGATGATCGCCGGGATCTTTGCCAACCTCGGACGTGCTCCGGATTGGCGCACGCCGCCGCCGGAAGCCGAACGACCGGCCGCCGCGGAGGCCGCGGTCACCGTTAAGCTCAGCCGCTCTTTGAATCTCGCCCGGATTCGAATCGACCGCTACGGCCGCAACGTGGTGGAGCTTCTGCGTGAGCAGACCCGGGCGCTGTGCCGCCAGAAATGGGACGCGATCCATCTGCTACTCGACCTGTCGGACCCGGCAACCGCCCATTTCGCGAATCGCTTCGAGGAGCTCGGGTTTTTCTTTGCCGGTGTGCTTCCCTGCGGGCTCTCCGCCGGCGATGCCTTGTTCCTGCAGCACCTGAACCACCTCGCCGTTTCATACGAATCCATTCAGACGGAATCGGCGTTTGCCGGCCGACTGGCTGACTATGTGCGCCGGTGCGATCCATCCCGATAACAGACCCGCGGCGTCTTCGGGATTGCCTCCGCCGGATTCCGTGTTGTTCAGCGGCTGGCGCTGGTCACGTAGAAATCGTCGATGATGCCCTTTGACTTGAGGTTGCGGCCGAACTCGCGGGCGGATTGCGGGTCCGGGAAATGGGCGATGCGCACCTGATACCAGGTTTTTCCGCTGTTCGTGGTTTCAATCCAGTAGGCCTTGAGCCCTTTCTTCTTGAGATCGTCTACCAGCTTCAGCGCGTAGTCCTGCTTCAGATAGGCAGCGACCTGCAGCGCGAACGGGTCGGGCGCCGCGGAAACGGGGGCGGAAGGAGCATCCACGCCGGCGGTTTCAGTCCGCGAGGACTCGAAAACGCCGGCCACGTCCAGGGCCAGCCAGCCGCCAGCGACGCTGATGCCCAGGATCAAGAGCAGCGCCAGCGACCGACGGATGCGCGGATCTCGGCGGACGCCGTCCACCCAATCGCTCCAGCGCCGGAGCCGCTCGCGGAGGAGCTCCCAGGCGGCGACAGCCTGCCGAACCCGGGCGTCCCGCCAGGCCGCACCGCGCCGGGGCTTGGCGAGCAACGACGTCCGGGCGTCCGCGTCGTCTTCGTCGATTTCATCGACCTCCCCCGTCAGGCGAAACACCGCGTCCTCTTCGTCGGCCGCTAGCGGCATTTCCGATCGTACCGAGGGCTCCGTCGCTTCGGGGGCGCGCGCGGACTGTGCAACCGTTGCGATCACGGCCTCGGCCGGCGCCGGAGATACGGTCCTGCCTGACGGCAGGACCGGCCGGTTCCAGCCGCCGGACCGTTCGTCGTTGCCGAGCAACCGAGACAGGTCCGCTTGAAATTCGGGCGGAATCCGCCCCTCCGCGGCGCAAACCCGGCGGTAGGTTTGAAGCGCCCGGTAGTCGGTGCGCTCGGACGCCAGGCAAAGACGTGCCGCTGCGTGCTGGATGATTGGATGGAGGGGGTGGGCATCGGCGAGTCGGTCGGCCAGGCCCTGGTGCTCCTCCCGCAGCCCACCCTGCCGCTCGGCATGGCGCACCCATTGTTCGGCGACGTCTTCGTCCTGGGGATGGACCCACAAGTAGCGTGCGATGAAATCCTCTGCAGCAGCGCTGAAATGGGTTTCGGACAGATAATATCGGGCCACGCGACCGGCCAGCGGCAACAGGATCCGCTGTCGAGCGCGCGGGGAAATCAGAAAACTGTCGAGCAGGCCCAAGGCGGACTGAAACGCTGCTTCGGCTTCGGCCCTCAGCCCTTCGCGTTCCGCCCGGTCCGCCCGGCGCATCAACTGTTGCACGCGCCCCAACCCCAGCCGGTTGGCGATCCAGCCGACGGCAAGAAACACCGCAGCCAGAAAACCGGCGGCCAGCCAGGGCGCCGCAACCGCTCCCACCTCCGGCTGGAGGGCCGTCAGGATCCAAAAACTTCCGAAGCCCGAAATCAGCAGGCTGATCCAAAGGCAAAGGGACGTGCGACGCAGGAAATGAATCACCATCACGCCCATCCTTTCAATTTCCGCCGCCGGTGGGACTCGGCTCGCGCCCGTCGGAAGCGGAAACGAATGCGCCCAGCTGCCCCTCCCGCAGGGCGACGTCCATGCCGCGCGGGCCCCAGGGCAGGGTCGGATGCCCATTCACCGGATTGACCTGAACGAACCGGATGTCGGAAGGTACCACGAAATCCCGGCGTGGCGCACCCTCGGTCGCCCGGCGCATGAACTCCGCCCAAATCGGAGCGGCGCCCCGGGCGCCGGTGATCCCGCGTCCCTGGCCGTCCCGCATGCTCATCCCGCGGTCGAACCCGACCCACACGCACGCGCTCAGGGTGGGCGTGAACGCCGTAAACCAGGCATCGTTGAAGTCGTCGGTGGTTCCGGTCTTTCCGGCGGCGGGCAGCTGAAATCCCAGCTGCCGAACGACGGTCGCCGTACCCTCGTCGAGGACCGCCCGCATCATGTCGACTAGCTGATAGGCAATGGAGGCATCCAGCGTCCGGCGACCGCTCAGAATGCGCTCCTCCAGGATCCGGCCCGAGGAATCCTCCACGCGACGGACGAAGAAGGGTTCGTGCTGAATGCCGCCGGTTGCCAGGCAGGCGAAGGCCGCCGCCATCTCCAAAGGGCTCACGCCCGACGTCCCCAGGGCGACGGAGGGAACCGGAGCCAGCGGGCTCTTGATCCCGAATCGCCGGGCCGCCTCGATAACGGCCTTGGGGCCGATGCGCTCCACCAATTGCGCCGCAATCGAGTTCACGCTGTGGGTCAGCGCCCGCTTGAGGATCATGGGCCCTTCGTGCTCGCCGCTGAAGTTCCGCGGGACCCACGCCGGCTGGCCCGGGATGGAGATGGCCACCCGGCGGTCCACGAAAACCGCCGCCGGATTCAAACCGCCCTTTTCCAGCGCCGCATAGTAAAGAAACGGCTTGAACCCCGAGCCGGGCTGGCGGTTATTCTGCAGCGCCCGGTTGAATTCGGTCTCGGCATGGTCTCGTCCGCCCACCAGCGCCCGCACCGCACCCGAATGCGCTTCTACGGCCACCAGCGCACCCTGCGGATGGGCGCTGGAATCCCCACCGACGGCAGCCGGCACCCGCAGGATCTGGTCGAGTTTGGCCAGCCCGCTTTGAACCGATTCCACGGCCCAGGCCTGCAGCTGAGGGTCCAGGGTGGTGAAAACTTTCAGCCCCGCATGATGGACCACGTCGCTCCCGTAGCGTTCCTCGAGATCCTTCAGCACGACATCGATAAAGTAATCCCCGGACGGCGGGGCGCCCCCCGGCGGCCGAAGGGCCAACCGATCCTGATAGGCCCGTTCAGCCTCAGCGGCGGAAAGGTAGCCGACGGCCGCCATGCGCTCGAGAACCACCTTCTGGCGCTCGCGGGCGCGTTCAAAATGGCGGAACGGATTGTAGCGGGTCGGGGATTTAGGCAGGCCGGCCAAAAGGGCCGCCTCCGGCAGGCTGAGCTGCAACGCGGGCTTGCCGAAAAAAACCCGGGAGGCCTGCTCGATTCCGTGGGCGCCCACGCCAAAGGCGATCTGGTTGATATAGGCCTCCAGGATATCGCTCTTGGCATAACGCGCCTCGATCTGCAGCGCCACCGCCAGTTCGCGGAATTTGCGCTGGTAGGTGCGCTGAAACGAAAAGAAAAGATTCTTCGCCAGCTGCTGGGTGATGGTCGACGCTCCCTCCACCCGTCCGCTCCGAAACAGATTGACCCAAAAGGCCTTGGCGATCCTCAGGTGGTCGACGCCGTGATGGCTCCAAAAGCGATGGTCCTCGGTGGCGATGACGGCCTGGATGAAGAACGGCGAGACGCGGTTCAGCGGCACGGTCTCCCGCCCCCCGATCAGCATGAGGCGCTCGCCGGTGGCGGCGTAGATTTCGGTCGGAGGTGTTTCGATGATGCGGCTCAGGGGGTCCGGCACCCGCGGCAGATCCCGCACGCTGACAAAAAAGACGACCATCAGGCCGGCCGTCGCGAGGCCGAACACCAGTAAGCCGGCGTAGAATGCGGCTCTCAGCCAGGAAAACCACACCGTCATTGCGCGGAATACGCCTCCTGAGTTCCCTTGCCGCCGCGCGATTTCGGGAGCTTGCCCTCTAAAAGCGACCGCAGGCGCCAAACCGCCCAATCCTGGCCCTGAAGCAGGATCACGCGGCGCTGGGCCCCCGATTGGATTTCCACGCCGACGTCGACGAATCCGGCCAGCGCTTCATCGGAAATGCCCACGCGGGTGATCTGCCCGGAGACGTCCAGCAGCCGTTCCGGCTGGGATATCAACCCGCGGCGATCCTCATCGGGCATGGCGGCCAGCGCCGCAAAAAAGCGTTCGGCGGGATAAATCCGATTCTGGAAGCTGGCCAGATCCTCCAGCGACTGGCTGGCCATGTCGCTTCGGCGGGCCATCAAGGCGATGCTGGCGGCGGCGATTCTGAATTGGCGCAGCACCTGGTTGTTCGGTTCCAGCAGATACGCCATGAGGCCATCCGCCGTTTTTTCGAGATACGTCCGCGTCCAACGCTTTTCACTGGTGAATCGCAGCAGGTCGAAGGGGGATATCATTTCGGCGGCGATTCCGGAGGGAATCTTCTGGTAGAGCTCTCGAAAATGCTCGGCGGAAAGCATGGCACCCTGTCCGGGCGTCAGTGCGGAAGCGATCTCGTTCAAGGTCCCGGCATTGCGGGCCAAGCGTTGATGCGCCTCGCGGTCGGAAGCGAGTTTGTCGACCGTCATGCGCGCGGTCTGAGTCTTGCGCCCCTTTTCCCAAATGGCGCCGGACTCGGGCCGGTCATCGTTGACGGCGACCAGGTAGGCTCCGACGATCCGCTCTATCCAGTTCAGCTTCATCTCGGAGGCGATCAGAGCCAGCAGCACCGGTGCCAGTATGAAAACCGGTGCGGTGAAAATTCTGGCATGCCACTGCCGCAGGCTATGGGGGGCTGTCAACTCATGCATGGGGCCATGCTACCAGCAAATGAGGCGCTCTGGCAAGATGCCGGCCCCGACATCGGCAGCGAGACCGCGGAGGAGCACCCCTTACCTTGACGGAGGGGCGTCGTGAGATGCAAACTCGGGAGGGTCGAACACCCGGAATGAAAAGCTCGTGAGTTAAATCGGTTGAATGGGTCGGGCCGTCATCCGTTCAATTCCGGTTCAATCGGTTTCGCCCAGTTCACCCTGCAATTCTTCCCGAACGTCTTCACGCAGCGATTGAATGGCCGGAAAGAGCCCGGACAGGATGGATTTGGCTTTGTCCACGCAGGAAACGGCTTGATTCAATTTATTTCCCTCGGAATGGGTCAGCGGGACCCTGCCCCGGATGTCGTCGATATCATCGCGAAGGACCTCACACTCGTTGATGACGTTCATGAACTCTTCGGCCTGCATGCGGCGTCTCCAGATTTCGGTTTATGAGGATATCGGCCAAGCCGCGCGGAAACTTTAGACCGACCGAAGCGCGCCGCACGGCGCAGGACCGCGAATTGCTTTTCCGCTTTTTTTATGGTTTACAGCCACAGGCAAAGGCCGGAACGCTCGCGAACACCGGAGCCGTATCCAGCTGCCTCCAATTGAACCCTAATGACCCCGAGCCTCACCCAGAAAGACCTTGAAGACCTGGCATCCCACCTATCA
>CAZEKN010000129.1:0-6786 GCA_964512755.1 uncultured Desulfatibacillum sp.
CGGCCGTGGCCCGGTTCAAAGGCTCCCGATCGGCCGCACCGCGCTCGGCATCCGTTCACGGTACGTGAACTCGTCCGCCGCGGTCCGAGCCGCTATTGCGCCAGGGAAATCCCCGATGCGCACCGTGTACCAGGCCCGCTTCCGGGAGTCCTCGAACCGGATCATCCGGGCGGGATAGCCCTTGGCGGTCAGCCGCGTGACCTGTTGCTCGGCGTTTTCGAGCTGGCGATAGGCTCCGACCTGAACGGAGTGGGTCATCAGGGCCGGCTCTTTCACTGGCGGCGGAGCATCCTTTGGAGCCGGCAGCGCCGCGTTGGCAGGTGCAGCAACCGCGCCGAGCAGCGTCTTCTCCTGAGTCTCCTTCGGCATGGCCGCCATCTTCTTTTCGACCATCTCCTTTAATTCCTTCCAATCCATGGTGACGTCGTCGACGGTCACGGTTACCCGCGGGTCGTCCGCATCGACGCGGCTGTCGATATTCACCGACCCGCTGTCGTGGAATTCGGGCGTGATGTTGTACGTGTTCTGGATACAGCCCACCGCAAGCAAACAAAAAAGGATCAATCCCATTTTTAGCATTTGCTCCTCCTTTCACGGCCTGAGTACCGGCCGCCGGGACGGGGTGTCGTTGCAATCCTTCCTTAATTCACAAGCAGAATATGTCAATTAGCTAAGCTGATCAAGGCGGCAGGAGAATAATCCGGACCTAAGCCGACTCTTTTCCGGAATGCCTTCAACGACGGCGAGAGATCGGTCTGTTTTATCCAGGAAGAGGGTTTGACCGCTGAAAGGCCGTCAGCTTTGCTCCGACGGGTCCGCCGCCGCTTCGGATCCGGCCTGCCGCAGCCGACGGGCGATTCCGGTGGTGCTGTAGCCCTCGATCACCTCGATCAGCCGCACGCTCCCCCCATAGGCTTCGACGATCTCGCGCCCCACCACCTGCTCCAGCCGGTAGTCGGCGCCTTTGACGAGGATGTCGGGTTTCAGCCGCACGATCAGGCGCTCCGGCGTGTCCTCCTCGAAGATCACCACCAGATCGACGCAGTCCAGCGCGCCTAAAATGGCGGCGCGGTCGCGCTCGTTGAGAATCGGCCGGCCGGCTCCTTTCAGCCGCATAACCGAGGCGTCCGCGTTGAGCCCCACCACCAGGCGCCGTCCGAGATCCCGGGCGCGGTTCAGCAGATGGACATGGCCCGGGTGCAGCAGATCGAAGCAGCCGTTCGTGAACACGATCGTCTCGCCGTTCGCCCGCCAGGCATCGACCTGGACGAGCGCGGCATCCGCTGCGAACAGTTTGGATGGGGAGCCGCCGCCCGAGGCGGCGCCGTAGGCGCACACGGCATGTTCCAGCTCGACCCGGTTGATCGGCTGGGTCCCCACCTTGGCGACCACGACCCCGGCCGCCAGGTTCGCCAGCCGGGCCGCATCCGCGAAACCGGCCCCGGCGGCGACGGTCAAGGCCAGGGTCGCTATGACGGTATCGCCGGCGCCGGACACGTCATAGACCTGCCGCGCGCGGGTCGGGATGAACAGCGGAACCCCGTCTGCGCCCATCAGGCACATGCCGGAGGCGCCCTGCGTCACCAGCAGCCGGGAGAGCCCGAGCCGGCGCAGGGTCCGCTGCATGACGACCGCCAGCCGATCTTCGCCTTCGATGGGCGCGCCGTCGAAGACCTCGATTTCGCGGCGGTTGGGCGTGAGGCAGGTGGCGCCGCGGTAGCGCTCCCAGTCGCGTCCTTTCGGGTCCACCAGAATCGGAATGCCGCGCGCTTGGGCGATCCGGATAGCGGCCCCGCAGAGATCCGGCGACTGAAGCATCCCCTTGCCATAATCGGAGAGCACGACGGCGTCGGCCGCTTCGGCTGCCGCGCCGATGTGCCGGACGGCCGCCTGAACGATCTCCGGGCCGACCGGCCGGATCTGCTCCTCGTCCAACCGCAGGAGCTGCTGGCCGCCGGAGACGATCCGGGTCTTGGTGATCGTCGGCCGATCGGAGCATTCGATGCTGAGATCCCGGATGTCCGGCCGGCGCATCAGCGCGCTCAACCGGAGGCCGGCCTCATCGGCGCCACGGACGCCGACCAGCGTCACCCGGGCACCCAGGCCGACCAGGTTAAACGCCACGTTGCCGGCGCCCCCGCCGGCTTCGGACCGGCTTTTGACCCGGACCACCGGCACCGGCGCTTCCGGCGAGATCCGCTCAACGTCCCCCCACAGGTAGCAGTCCAGCATCAGGTCGCCGACGACCAGGATGTGCCGACGGCTGAATTCGTTCCAGTCGACGTTGAACGCCATGCCGGTCCCCCGGCCGGTGCAGTCGAGGTCAGGGGCCATCGCCGGCCTCGGGAAAAAGCCGCCGCTCGATGACGGCCGCCCAGAAATGCAGGATGACGAGATGCGCCTCCTGAATCCGTGGTGTTGCGGCGTGCGGCACCACCACGGCGATGTCGACGAGGGCGCCGAGCCGGCCGCCATCCTTTCCCAGCAGTCCGATGCTCGTCATGCCGCGTTCCGTCGCGGCTTCGACCGCCCGCACCACGTTGCGGGAATCGCCCGAGGTCGAAATCGCGACGAGCGCATCGCCCGGCCGGCCGAGGCCGTTGACCTGCCGAGCGAACACCCGCTCGAACCCGTCGTCGTTTCCCAGGGCCGTGAGCACGGCCGAATCGGCCGGCAGCGCCAGGACCGGCAGCGATTCCCGCCGTTTTTCGAAGCCGCCGATCAGCTCGGCTGCAAAATGCTGTGCGTCCGCGGCGCTGCCGCCGTTGCCGCAGACCAGGATTTTATGCCCCTGCCGCAACGTCTCCACCAGCCGCACGGCCGACCGCTCAATGCCGTCGATCCGTGCAATCCGGCCGAGCAGCCGGACGTGGTCCGCAATCATTTCGCTCAACAGCCTCGATGAATCCATAGCAACCTGCGATTGCGCAACAGCGCGGGTTCGCATTATCCCGGATTATTCGGCGATTTTCAACCGGCATGGAACGCACCGGCGTAGAATCCGTTTGGAGCGTTATTACTCCAGCAATTGAACCGGTACACCTTCAGCCGAGGTCCGCCGATGAGTGATAGGGCCGCATTGAACCAATTTTATTGCCGGAGTAATAATAGCGTTGAAAGCGTCGGGCGGACTAAGGGTTGGGCGAGTTGTTCGGGGGGCACTGATTCGATTTGACCCACTTGCCGTCGACCAGGATATACGGGTCGCGGATGACGGTGTCTCGGGGCAGGCTGGCCAGGTATTCTTCGAAATCGACCTTGATTTTCTGGCGGCGCCCGATCAGGAGGTAGAAAGAGAGCGCCATGACAACGATGACCGCGTTGAACCCGAGAAGGTAGTAAACGAGTGTCAGCGTCAATTCCATGGTTGTATTTTACCATGATTGTGCCGGCAACTCAACGCCTTTCCGCTGCGGAACGGCCCGGGGCCGGCCTTCAGCTCATACCGACTTGGCTCACGGACTCCATGACTTTTAAAAGAATCTCGCTCAGGTCGGACTGCTTCAACTGCAGGAACGACATCGCGTCTTTCTGGACTTCGTTCAGGATGTCGTCGTCGTCGTATCCGACGCCGCCCATCAGGGCGATGTGGTCCGCCATGTGCAGAATGTAGGAGAGCAGATCGCCGTTCGATCCCCCGGGATTGTGATGCCAGTGGATCGCCTTCGACATGAAATCCGGAAATTTCCAGGCCTGGCAGACTTCGGCGGCCACCTCGGCGTGGCTGAATCCGAAATGCTCGATCTCTGCGTCCAAAAATGTCTTCTGGCGGGTTTCCATGTACTCCTGGATCTGGGCTTTCCTCTCCCCAATGTAGGGGTCGAGAATGATCCGGCCGATGTCGTGGAGCAGCCCGGCGGTGTGCGCGGCGCTGCTGATGCCGGGATCCCGCATGTTGGCCAGTATCTTCGAACCGAAGGCCACCGCGAGCGAATGTTTCCACAAGTCGCCGGCATCGTATCCGTAGCCGGGCAGCTTGCCGGACAGAACTTTTTCGCTTCCGGCCAATATCACCACTTCGGATAGCCCTCGGAGGCCCAGGATCACGCATGCCTGCATGATCGTCGAGGTTTTGCCGCTGACCCCGTAATAGGCGGAATTGGCGATGCGCAGGACCTTGGAGGTGATCCCCGGATCGGTTTCGATCATCTTGGCCACCTGCTGCATATTGACGTTCATCTGCGACAGCTGGTTTTGGATCTCCACCACGACCTGGGGGATCAGCGGAAGGTCCTTGATGCTCTTGGTGATCTTGGCTTTCAACGTCGCCGAGTCGCCGTTGCGGGGTGGCTCTTCTTCCCCTTTGAGCGGCTTTCCATCGATTAAAATCGGTGACTTGCAGGTCTTGCACGTCAGTCGCACAGCCTTTCCGGCCGGGATGGAGTCTTCGTTCACCCGGTAGCGCGTCTTGCAGGATGAGCATTCGAATTGCATCGTAACATCCTGATTAAGCGTTATATTTTATAGTCCGAGCCCTGGATCACTGCCGAAGAGGCAGCGAATTAAGGAATAAATCGGCCGAATCGGCAATTTCTTGATGCCAAAAATGCGACGGGGGGATTTTAGCGGGTCCGGCGGCGAGATAGAGGGGCCACCTCTAGCCGCGCGAAGATCTGATGTCAACCCATGCCCGATTGGCGCGGCGGGAGCGATAGGGGCGTTGGGAGCGCGTTGAGCGTTGGGGATGTTATTATCTGTTTTTTGCAGCCGATCTCTGGAGGAGGCTCTGGCGGTGGTCGGCAGCCGAAGCGACGTTGCGCGGGCTGGTCGTTTCCTTTTCCTCGCTTTCCACGCTGAACACACGTCCGGTATGCGTGTCCATGACGACGACCGTCTCGTCGTCATAGCTGACCGGAGCGTATCGACCGTGTTGGCCCATTACGTCATGGATCACGTAGGACATCGCAAAGAGTCCGGCTGCAATCAGGAACAGCGCGGCCGTTCGCAGGACGTCTATCAGTTTCAATTCGGAGTCTCCTCGATGGGTTCGACAAGTGGAGCGCAGCCGGCCCCAGAAATGAAAAAGGCAGGACCCTTTCAGGTCTGCCCGGCGGAAACGATGGGTCTCGGGGCGCCGTTCTCTTACGAGTTGTCCCCTTCGGTGGCGGGGCTGCCGTTGATCTTGTCCCGCAACCGGCCCGACCACTTGAACGTCACCACCCGTCTGGGCGCGAGCACCATGCTCTCCCCGGTGGCGGGATTCCGGCCGCGGCGCTCCCGCTTCTGCCTGACACAGAACTTGCCGAACCCGCTGACCAGGACATCCTCTCCCGACGAGAGCCTGGACTTGATAATTTCGATGAGGGTTTCAATCAGCTCGGCGCCCTGAAAACGGCTGTATCCGTTTTCTTCGGCCAGGCAGTTAATCAGGTGCTCTTTTGTGAGGGTCATCGTTCGGCAATTCCGTTGAAAGGGTGGATGCAAGCGGCCCCGACGTTTTTTTTTAACGCAACTTACTGTTACCATGAAGTTTTTGTCAAGAAAATTGTTTCCCGGAACCGCTTCCTTCAGCAAATGCTGCAAAACAAGCATCAGGCTGTCAGTCGGGCCATACAGCATTTTACAGCGTTAGAATCGGTTAGGACGTTTCAGGTCCGTCAAACGGAGAAACGTTGAACCTGGAGCCCAGCGGCACGTTTCAGGCCTGGGTGCAGTACCACTGATAGGTGGATCGCAGGCCTTCGTCCAGATCAATGGAGGGGACCCAGCTCAGCCGGGTCAGGCGCGACACGTCAAGAAGCTTGCGCGGCATGCCGTCGGGCCGGGACGAATCCCAGTCCACTTCCCCTTCGAATCCAACGGCCTTGCCGACCATCGCCGCCAGTTCGCGGATGGTATGGTCCCGGCCGCAGCCGACGTTCAGATGCGATACGGCTCCCTCCGCGCAGGTGCCGGCATACCGCTCGTCGGCGAGCCGCATCACAAACACGCAGGCGGCGGCCATGTCGTCCACGTGCAGAAACTCCCGCCGGGGAGCGCCGCTCCCCCATAGGACGACCCGGGGCAGGGCCGCGCGCACATCCGGCGGGATAGGCCCGAAGCGCTCCCCGTCGCGCCGGACCGCCTCCCAGTCGCCCCCGGCTGCCAGCTTGGCCAGGTGGAATTTGCGCATCATCGCCGGAAGCACGTGGGAATTCTCCAGGTCGAACGTATCGCCGGGTCCGTAGAGATTGGTCGGCATCACCGCGCGGTAGCGGGTCCCGTGCTGGCGGTTGTAGGACTCGCAGAGCTTGATCCCGGCGATCTTGGCGATGGCGTAGGGTTCGTTGGTCGGCTCCAGCGAGCCGGTCAGCAGATATTCCTCTGTCATCGGCTGGGGGCAGCTGCGCGGGTAAATGCAGGAGCTTCCCAGGAAGAGCAGCCGCTCCACTCCGGACCTGAAGGCCGCGTGGATCACGTTGCACTCGATCATCAGGTTTTCATAGATAAAGTCCGCCCGAAGGGTGTTGTTGGCGTGGATGCCCCCCACCCGGGCCGCTGCCAGGAACACTGCCTCGATCCGTTCCTCCCGGAAGAATTCCGTCACGGCCCGCTGGTCGGTCAGATCCAGCTCGGCGTGCGTTCGGGTGACGATTCGTGCGTAGCCTTCCGACTTGAGCCGGCGCACGATGGCCGAGCCGACCATGCCGTGGTGCCCGGCGATGTAAATGCGAGCGTCCTTGGGGAGCACGACGTGTTCGTTCGATGAGGAGGATGTTTCAGCCATAAAGCAAAACAATCTTATTTTGCCGCAGACTCACGCCGACACCGCAGACAAAACATAATTCAAGATATGGGTTTGGGCTT
>CAZEKN010000130.1:0-3663 GCA_964512755.1 uncultured Desulfatibacillum sp.
ATGCCATCCGCGTGGACCATCGTGTTGATCAGCCCCGATTTTCCTAAAACCGGCTCGGCCCACAACTCGCCGCCGTGTCGCAGAAGCCGCACACGGATGAAGTCCGTACGCCCCTGCACCGAGGCCACATTGCGGCGCAACCGGGCAGTAATTGAGACATCGGCCGACTTCGGATCGCGCTGGCCGCCGATGTGCCGAAGAAAAGGACGTGTAATCCGGGTGAACACGATCATTGCCGATACGACGTGGCCGGGCAGCCCCCAGATCGCCTTGCAGCCAACCCGGGCCAGTATGGTCGGCTTCCCGGGGCTGATCGCAATTCCGTGCACTAAAATCTCCGAGCCGGAAAATGCGGAGATCGCTTCCACCGTGCAGTCCCGAACCCCGACCGAACTGCCTCCGGAGATGAGTACCATGTCGCAGCATTCCAAAGCCCGGGCACACGCCGCATAAAGCGATGAGAAGTCATCGTTGATGATGCCGAAGCGTTTTGAAATCGCACCGGTTTCAGCCACCAGACCGGCCAACGTGTAACTGTTGACATCCCGAACCTGGGCCGGCGCGGGAACCGCGTCGATCGGCACGAGCTCGTCGCCCGTTGAAATGATCCCCACCACCGGCCGCCGGAATGCCTGGATCCGCGTCCGGCCGAAGGCAGCCAGAACGCCTATGTCCTGAGGGCGAAGGCGGCGACCGCTGGCGGCGATTCGCGCGCCCGCCTCGAAATCCTCACCGACCGTAATCAGGTTTTGTCCGGGAGCTACGCTGCGGAACACTTCGATGTCGGTTTCATCCAGGGCCTCGGCATGCTCGATCATCACGACGCTGTCGGCGCCGGATGGCAGCATGCCGCCAGTGGCGATGCGAACCGCCTCCCCGGATGAAACCGGCATCCGTGCGGCTTCACCCATTGCGACGGCACCGATGACCCGGAAGAAAGCCGGACTGGACTCGGAAGCGCCGAACGTGGAAGCCGCGCGCAGGGCATAGCCATCGACGGTGGAGCGACCGAAGCCCGGCAGATTTTCATCGGCAAATACGTCCTCGGCCAGAACCCGGCCGCCCGCTGCCTCCAGGTCCACCGGTTCAACTTCGACCGGCTGAAACTGCGGAAGCAGGTCGAGCACCTGCTCAATATCCAGGACTTTGAAGAATTCTTTCACCGTTTTTTCCGTGCAGATTATTATGCCGGGAAACCGATTGAAGCCCACCCCAAGCGCTGTTTAGCATAAGGGGCATGTCCACTCAAAGTCAATCTATAAGCTTGCAAAATCGCGAAACCCGGCTATAATCTGACGAAAATCGCGTTCGGGACGGGCATGGACGGCCGATACCGGACCTGAAAGACAAAAGGTGACAGAAGCTTTATGGTGGATGAGACCGAAGCATCCGTGGACATCCGGCGAGCGCCCCGACCAGAGTTCTTGACCGCGACACGGTTCGATTTCTTCAATCTACAGCCGGAGGTATTGAAAGGACTTGCAGAAGGCGGGTTTGAATGCTGCACCCCGATCCAGGCCGAGGCCCTTCCAATGCTTTTGCGCGGCCGCGACGTGGCGGGACAAGCCCATACCGGTACCGGCAAGACGGCGGCATTCCTGGTGACCGTCATCAGCCGGCTGCTCAGCATGCCGGACCGTAAGACCGGCCTGCCCCAGGCCATCATCATGGCTCCCACCCGCGAGTTGTCTCGCCAGATTTTCGAAGAAGCCGTGGTTCTGAGCCGATATACGGACATTTCCCTGCTGGAGGTGGTCGGCGGCATCGATTACAGGGAGCAGGCCGAGGGGCTTCAAAAGGGAACCGACATCGTTATCGGCACTCCGGGCCGAATTATCGACTACTTCAAGCAGGGAATACTCAAGACCAAGGACATCAAGTTCTTGGTCATCGACGAAGCCGACCGGCTGCTCGATCTCGGCTTCGAAAAGGACATGCGCTTCATTCTCCGCAAGCTGCCGCACTACGAGAAGCGTCAATCCATGCTCTTTTCGGCGACCCTTTCATACCGTGTGCTGGAGCTGACGTATGAGTTCATGAACCTGCCAGAATTTATTTCCGTGATACCGGACAAGGTTACCGTTGCGGGAATCGAGCAGACTCTGTTTCACGTGGGAAGCGACCGAAAGTTTCAGCTTCTGCTGGGCCTTCTCCAGCGCGAGGAGTTCACGCGGATGCTGATCTTCGTCAACATGAAGGTTGCCGTCGAGCGGCTGACCCGAAGGCTGAAGGCCAACGGGTTTCCAGCCGAGGGGATCACGGGCGACCTCCCGCAGCAGAAGCGCTTCAAGCTCATGGAACGCTTCAAGAACGGGCAGATCAAAATCTTGTTGGCCACCGACGTGGCCTCGCGCGGCATCCACGTGGAGGATATCAGCCATGTGGTCAATTACGATATCCCTCAGGATGCCGAAAATTACGTCCACCGCATCGGCCGCACCGCTCGGGCGGGCAAGACCGGCAAGGCCATTTCGCTGGCGTGCGAAGACTATGTTCTTCATCTGGAACCGGTGGAGGCGATGCTGGGTTACAAGATCCCGGTGGTCTGGCCCGAGGAAGACTGGTATGGAGAGGACCGCTCCCGGCCGGAAGATAACTTACAAGCCGAGAGACGCGAGCGCAAAGACAGCCGCCGCGGACGGAGCCGCGGGCGCGAACGCGAGCCGAGAAGGGCCGGCCCGGATGCGGCCTCGACCCCGCCGAGGGTCAAGCGGGTTCCGGGCGCCTTCTTTGGTTTTGGCCCCGAGCCGGAAGAAACCGACCCCGAAGAATCTGCCGCTGCGGCCGTTGAATCCGAGGTCGAAATCCCTGCGGAAGAATCCGCTGAACCAGCGGCCGCCATGGCCGATGAAACCGAAAAAGTCGAAAAACCTAAAAAACGCCGGCGGCGGCGGCGCAAAAAACGAACGGTAGCTGCTGAATCCGCCGAACCCGCAGCCGAACCCATACCATCCCAAACGCCCGTTGAACCATCCGACGCCGATGATCCAGTTGTTCCCCCGGCCTAGCTTCCACCCGGCTTCGCACCGGTCGGTTTGAACGTCGACCTACGAAACGGCCGGCCGCAGGGCGGTCATTGACTCAATCGGCCGAATTCCTTAGATTGACGCTCATGGGACATGTCTTCGACTTCCACGAGGCCGTTGCGTACGAAAAGTGGATGAAAAAGCCGGAGAATGAACTGGCTTTTGAGCTGGAAATCCAGCTTCTGCGCGACATGCTTCAGCCTCGGCCGGGCGAGTCGATCCTCGACATCGGATGCGGTGCCGGTCTATGCCTGCCGGCCTTTTTGGACATGGGCTTGAAGGTGACGGGCATTGACCCGTCGACCTACATGCTGGATATTGCGCTGAGCAAAGTCGGCAACCGCGCGGACCTTTATCGGGGGTTCGCCGAAGATCTGCCTTTTGGCGACAATTCTTTCAACCACGCCTGCCTCTTCACCACCCTCGAGTTTGTGGCCGATGCCAATAAAGCCCTTGCGGAAGCCTGTCGGGTCGCCAAGGACCGTCTTTTCATCGGCGTGCTGAACCGCTATGCCATCAAGGGGGTCGAGCGACGGGTGCGCGGCATGTTCACGCCTTCGATTTACAACCACGCTCGGTTCTTCAGCGTCTGGCAACTGAAACACATGCTTTACGATCTGGTGGGGCACGTGCCGAT
>CAZEKN010000130.1:3763-6785 GCA_964512755.1 uncultured Desulfatibacillum sp.
TCAGCGTCTGGCAACTGAAACACATGCTTTACGATCTGGTGGGGCACGTGCCGATCTCCTGGCGAACCGTATGCCAGCTCCCGCTGCCTTCCGGAAAGTTTGCGACCAGCTTCGAGCAGTCGTTTCTCCAACGCTGTCCCTTCGGCGCGTTTGCCGGGGTGGTGGTCGTCCTGATTCCGCAGTTCCGGACGCGGCCGCTCACGGTCCGCTATCAACCCAGCCACGCGCCGGGTGAAGTGCCGGGATGAAAAAAATCTTCATTTTGAGAAAGACTGTTCTTGACGCTTCTATGTCTGAGGACGAGCGATGATGGAAGCACTTCTTTTTGAAAAGCTCGACGACCACAAGGTGAGGTGTGCGCTCTGCAACCACCGCTGCGTCATCCTTGACGGCGCGCGCGGCATCTGCCATGTGCGTGAAAACAGGGGCGGTGTCCTGCACACGCTGGTCTACGGGCGCTTGATCGCACAGCACATCGATCCCATTGAAAAAAAACCGCTATACCATTTCCTGCCGGGCAGCCTTTCATACTCCATCGCCACCGTAGGATGTAACTTCCGCTGCCGGTTCTGCCAGAACGCCAATATCGCCCAACTACCCACCGATCACGGCGGAGCCATCGTCGGCGACGCGGTTAACCCTGAGCAGGTCGTGACAGCCGCCGAAAAAGCCGGCTGCCGCAGCATATCCTACACCTACACCGAGCCCACCGTCTTTTTTGAGTTCGCCCTGGAAACCGCGCAGATAGCCCGCTCCAGGGGCCTCCGCAACGTGTTCGTCACCAACGGCTACATGACGTCCGAAGCGCTGGATATGATCGCCCCGGTCCTGGACGCGGCAAACGTCGATTTGAAAGCTTTCACCCGAAGCTATTACAAGGATCTTTGCGGCGCGAAGCTGGAACCTGTTCAGGAGACACTCCGGAACATGAAATCCAGGGGCGTGTTCGTGGAGGTCACGACCTTGATCGTGCCGGGTCTGAACGATGACCCCCAAGAGTTGAGGAGCCTGGCGGAATTCCTGGTACAGGACCTGGGCCCAGGCACCCCTTGGCACATCAGCCGGTTCCATCCCACCTACCAGCTGACGGATCGGCCGCCCACTCCGGTTCAAACCCTGCGTGCGGCTCGGGAGATCGGCCTGGCAGCCGGGCTGAAGTACGTCTACACCGGCAACGTGCCCGGCGATGTCGGTGAGAATACATTCTGCCCGGCCTGCGGCGCGGCAGCCATCGAGCGCCGGGGGTTTCAAATTCAGAAATTTCGATTGAGGGATGGATGCTGCATTAAGTGCGGGGAAATGATTGAGGGGGTGTGGGGATAAAGAACTCAAAGCTGAAAGCTCGGAGGAGCAAAAGAAATCAGCTTCTATCCGTTTTTATTTTTTGCACCGCCAGCAGCGAAATAACGCCCATGGCAGCGCCTGCGAAAAAGGGGATGCGATAGTCGATCACCCAAAGCATCCCGCCGATCGCGGGCAGAAACACGGCCGCCAGATGGTTGATGGTAAAGCCGACAGCCATGCTCGGAGCGATGTCCTGGGGATCTCCCACTTTTTGAAAATAGGTCCGGATAGCGATGGCGAACGTGAAAAAAATCTGATCTAAAATATAGATGAAGGCCACCAGCAGCTTGGAATCCGTGCAGGCATAAGCGCTGAAAATGAAGATGACGCTTGCGTACTCCAGGGACAACACCTTGCGCTCGCCGAACCGGATGATGCTCTTGCCTACAAGGGGGCTCAAAAAATAATTGATACTGTTGTTGATGACGAAGAGAATCGTCACCTCTTGAACCGAATAGTTGAATTTCTGCACCAGAAGCAGCACGGAGAACGCAATAAAGATCTGGCGCCGGGCGCCAGCCATGAACGTGAGAAAATAAAAAAGCCAATAGCGTTTCCTCAGGATCATCTGTTTGCGCTGGGGCAGCGCCTGAGGGTCCGTAGGATCGCGGCTGAAGGCCCATAATCCGGCGGATGCAATCAATCCGCCGACGATGAGATAGACCTGACTGAAGCTTAGAAACGCCATCATCGCCCATATCAGGAGTCCGATGACGATGCTGGTGGCAGCCGCCAGGCTGGTGAGCCTCCCGAATACCCAGGGTGACTCGTGCTTTTTGAAATATTGAAGAGTCAGAGACATATTGGTGGTTTCGTAATAATGAAACCCGAAGCTGCTGGCGAGCGTGGTCAGAGCGATTCCCAGGTAAGAAGGGAAGAACCCGGTTGCAGCCAGGCCGACGCCCAATACGAGAATCGAAACGGCGGAGAGCCGATGCTCGGGGATGAAGCGGATGACGAAGATCGCCAGCAACGCCAAGAACCCCGGAATTTCACGAACGGACTGGATCATCCCCACATGGTTGCCGCCCAGATTGGCGATGTCGACGGCAAAGTTGTTGAAAAGAGTGGTCCAGGTCTGAAGGCCGACCGTCGAACTGATGGTCAGCACGACGAGATAGATGAACATCGGGTTTCGTTTTATGGACTCGGTTTCAATCATGGCGATTCAGCGAGGCAGTGGTTGGGTTGGATCCAATTCAGCTCTGAACGATCGTGTTCAAACCTGTAAACAACAATTAAAATAAATTATTTAAGATTGTTATGGATTAGCTCAGCCGCGATTCGAATTAATGGTTCAAATTTTTGAACCGCCACTATTATTAAAAAATACTATTAAAAACAATACCTTTTTTACCGGCGGCGATTTTGAGCGTTTATAATCATGAACTTGAAAAGCCTGAAAAGAAGGAATGCATGCGTTTCGGGATCTATCCGCGCTGTGTGTCGATAGTATTTAACATAATGATATAATAGTTTTTATTTAAATTATTCTAATTAAAAACCACGGGGCCGAAATATTGGCAAACATATTGCATAATACCTTATCAAAGCCTAATAATTTCTTCATCTGTTCTCCTCCTTAACGGCTAATTGGACGGTCCAATTAGCCGTTAAAATTTCCAGCCTTTCGCAACCATCCCGCCAGCGGCTGGTCGGCTATCCAAATTTTTCTTTT
>CAZEKN010000131.1:0-6765 GCA_964512755.1 uncultured Desulfatibacillum sp.
TCCGGACAGCCCCGGAGGACCGATGCCCACGCAGCCGCCAGCCGTCTCTGCCTGTCGGCGGTTCCTCTATACGGCTTGGGGGCGTGGCAGAGTCGCCTGAAAAATTGGTTGCGGCGCGCTGCGGCCGAAAACCCGCCCCGCCGATGAGCGATATGGCCGCAATTGAATATATTTTGTTGCCGGTTCAATAAAAACAAAAAAGGCCGTTTCCATGGGAAACGGCCTCGAGTCGCCGATGCTGCGGCAGCCAACCCGAATTCGTTTCCCTACGCTGGCATGATCCAGATCAGGTTCCGCGGGTGTGATCTCAGGCTTTGTCAGCCACCCCTGAACGAATTCTAGCTCGTAATTTAGTGGGTGCGCAGGCGGGTGTCAAGGCTCAGCGAGGCGGCGGTCGATGGCGGCAAGCACGCCGGCACGCCGGCGAAGCGGCTCGCCCCAAAGGGCCGCAAGGCCCCCGGGGCGACGGGCGGGATGCCGGTCGAATCTCAGCGGACCGTTACGACCGGACAGACGGCGTTCAAAATGATGTATTGGGCCGTTGAACCGAACAAAAGCTTTCCGACTTTGGATTTGCGCTGAACGCCGATGATGATTTCCTCGGCTCCTTTTTCTTCGGCGATCTTGACGATGTCCTCGCCGGTTTCCAGACCGCGCACCGAGAGCAGGGTTTCGCAATCGAATCCCTCTTCCTTCAGGGTGATGGCCTGGCTCTGGAGTTCCTTTTCAGCGTGTTCGAACTCCTGGCGCGGAATCTCCGGACCGCCGACCATGGAAAAGGCGAGGATGATCCGCCCCCCAAAAGCCTTGGCGTGCATGGCGGCCACGCGGGCCGCTTCCCGGGCTTCCTTGGTTCCGTCGTAGGCAACGAGAATGTTCATGACGCCTTCCTCTCAGAGTCCGAGATCCTGGTTGACGAGCACGACCTTGACGCGGCCCTTGGGATAGGATTTTTCGGTAATGGTCCAGGTGTTGCAGATGCGATCCGGGCTCTTGCACTCATCGCAGTAGGACGTCTTCACGCAGGGCGTCTTCTTGTCCAGCCGCATCGCATTGGCGGGGGCGGCGATATTTTTCACCCGGAACATGGCATCGTCGAGGCTCGGCACGATCTTGTTGCGGCCGACAATGACCACCACGTGCCGGGGGCCGAAGGTGAGGGCCGCCACGCGGTTCCCGAACATATCGAGATTGACGAGCTGGCCGTCCTCGGTGACGGCGTTGGTGCCCGTGATGAACAGGTCGACGAGAAGGGATCTGCGGCGCCGCTCGACGAACTCTTCGGCGGAGACCTGTTTGTCCAGCGTGTCGACCATCTCGATGTCGGTGCGGGCCTTGACGGCCTGGAACAGCCCCGTGCCGGCCACCGTCATCGACCCGCCCCAGCCGACGCTGCGAGCGCCGCATTTGGGAAGAATCTCGTCCATGACGATGCGCTGTGCGGCCGCAGCGTCCGCCGCGGTATAGACGTCGAAATTGTTGGCCTCCAGCGTCTGCTGCAGATCGGCCAAGCGCTTCGTCCAGTAATGCTCCAGGGGTTTGTCCATAGTGCCTCCATCGCGCTGCAGGTCGGTGTTCGCGGCCGAAACCCTAATGAATCGTGTCCGAAGAATCAAGAGAAATCGATTGAATCCCTTTATCCAAGATTATCGTTTTGCCGGATGCGACCCTGTGCTAAAATAGAAAAATGGAAACGGCACCCCAGTTTGAAAATGTCGCGCGCGTGCGCGAAGCTCTCCAAGGGGCGGGATACATCTGCTCGCCGGTGGTCGCCACCGTCGTGTTCCTGGCGCAGGCCACTCACAAACCGGTCCTAATCGAAGGACCGGCCGGCGTGGGCAAGACCGAACTGGCCAAGGCCGTCGCCCGCTGCCTGGGCCGCGAGCTGATCCGCCTGCAGTGCTACGAGGGGCTGGACGAAGCCAAGGCCCTCTACGAGTGGGAATACGCCAAGCAGCTGCTCTACACCCAGATGGTCAAGGAAAAGATCGGCGACGTCATCGCCGGAGCGCGGTCGATCGCCGAGGCCGTAGACCGCATCGCCGCGCAGGAAGATGCCTTCTTCTCGGAGCGGTTCATCCAGCCGCGGCCCCTGCTGCAGGCCATCAGCGCCGAGCACCCGGTGGTGCTGCTGATCGACGAAGTCGACAAGTCCGACCCGGAATTCGAAGCCTTTCTGCTGGAGGTCCTGAGCGATTATCAGGTGTCGATTCCCGAGCTCGGCACGCGCCGGGCGCGGCAGATTCCGTCCGTTTTTCTGACGTCCAACGACTCCCGCGACATGAGCGATGCGCTGAAGCGCCGCTGCCTGCACCTGTACATCGATTACCCGGACCGCGACCTCGAACTGGAGATCGTGCGGCTCAAGCTGCCCCGCATCGGAGAGCGGCTGGTCGTCCAGCTGGTGGATGCCATCCGGCAGATCCGCAAGCTGGACCTTAAGAAGAAGCCCGCCATATCGGAGACTCTGGATTGGGCTCAGGCCCTTCTCGCGCTGCAGGTGGAGGATCTTTCGGCGGAGGTCCTGCTCGAAACCCTGAACGTCGTCTGCAAACATCGATCCGATGTCCAGCTCGTCAACGAGAAGATCGGCAAGGTCTTCAGCGTTGCGCCGCGATTGAAGTCCTAAAATGGTTCCGATGCTGCTTCGGTTCGTGGCCGGCGCTCGGGCCGCCGGGCTGCGCGTTTCCACTGCGGAGGTGCTCGACTGCCTTCAACACCTGGAGCGGATCGATCCGCTCGATGCGACCCAGTTCAAATCCGTCCTGCAGGCGAATTTCGCCAAGAGCCGCCGTGAGCAGGCGCATTTCGAGCGGCTGTTCCGCCTGTTCTTCCACGAACTGCGCCAGGATCCGTCGATCGCGCGGTCGCCCGAGCTGGCGGCGGCGATCCGATCCATCTTCCAATCCTTGCAGCCTGCGGCCGGAAGCGACCCGGCCTTGCAGGCCATCGTCGATTTCCTGGCCGGCGATCCGGTCCGGTTGCTGGAGCAAACGCCCGCCGGGAGCGGCGGCGCCGGATCGCCGGGGCCGGCTTTCAGCGGCGGCGGAAGCTCGGCGGGACGGCGCACGGAGCTGGCGGACCGTATCCGGATGCTGGAGGAGCAGCTGGCCCAGGCTCTGGCCGAGCGCCGCGACGAGCTGGGATGGGAAGAACGGCGCGACCTGTCCGAGCATTTTCAGGATCGTCTGGCGGCTGCGCGCCGGCTGCTCGGGGAGGCCGGCGAGAACCGTCCGTCGCCCGAGGGAGGGCGTCGGCTCTTGCGCCACCCCCTCGACGAATTGGGAGAGGTGCATTTCGCCTCGCTGACGCCGCGCGAAGTGGAGGCCATGCGGGAGGCCATCGCCCAGCTGGTCCGGCGGCTAAAGGATCGCATCAGCCGCCGCCAGGCCGCGCGCCGCCGCGGGGTGCTGGACGTCAAGAAGACCCTGCGGCGCGCTGCCGCCTACGAGGGGATTCCCCTGGAGGTGTTCCACCGGCGCCGCCCGCCGCGCAAGGCCAAGATCGTCACGCTCTGCGACGTGTCGGGTTCGGTTTGGTCGGCCGCCCGCTTCATGCTTAACATGCTTTACTCCCTGCAGGGGTGTTTCGCCCAAGTGCGCAGCTTTATCTTCGTAGCGGGCGTGCAGGAGGTCTCGGACGTCTTCAAGCAGCATGCGGTCAACCCGGCGATCGAAAAGATTCTAAAGGATGCGGACATCGACTACAACGCCGCCACGGACTACGGACGCACCTTCCGGGAGTTCCGGCAGCACTACCTGGACATCCTCAACCGGCAGACGACGCTGATCATCATCGGCGACGGCCGTTGCAACTACACCGATCCGCAGGAGGGAATCCTGGCCGAGATGCGGGCGCGCTGCCGGCGGCTGATCTGGCTCAACCCGGAGGCGCGCCAGTTCTGGTACACGGGCGACAGCGAGATGCGGGTGTTTGAACCCGTCTGCGACGAGGTGCGGCCCTGCCAGAACCTGAACCAGCTGCTGGCGTTCATCACCGCGCTCGTGCTGTGACCTGGAAGCATTTGACAGATCGGAGGCGGTCTCTTATAAAACCTCAGTCCCGAATTTTATCGGCGCCCACAGGCGCCCCCGGGAGGTTGCGCATGGAACGCCGCGTCAGCGGAGACATCGCCTTCATCTGCGGCCGATGGCCGCTGGATCCGTCACGGTCGACGCTCGTTTTCATCCACGGCGCCGGCGAGTCGTCGTTGCTGTGGCACGCCCAGGTGGAGAGCCTGGCCGCGCGCGTGAATACCGTCGCCATCGACCTGCCCGGCCACGGACGCAGCGGCGGCCGGGCGCAATCTCGGGTGGAGGATTACGCCCGCGCGGTCGTCGATTTCGTCGATGCGATCGCCGCTCCGCGCCCGGTGCCCTGCGGCTTGAGCATGGGCGGGGCCATCACCCAGCAGTTGCTGCTGGATGAACCGGCGCGCTTCCCGGCCGGCGTCATCATCAGTTCGGGCGCCCGGCTGCGGGTGCTGCCCGCTCTGTTTGAGGCGATCGAAACGGATTTTCAGGCCTATGTGGCGATGATTGACCAAGCGGGCTTTTCCGAAAAAACGCCGACCCCTGTGAGGCAGGCGTTTCTGGAGGATTCGCTCAGGGCCGATCCCGCTGTCGCCTACGGCGATTTCACGGCCTGCGACCGGTTCGACGTCACGCAGCGGCTCGGGTCCGTGCGGGTGCCGGTGCTGATCGTCTCGGCCGAAGACGACCGGCTCACGCCGCCCAAATACGGCCTGTTTCTGGAAAAGAACATTCCGAACGCGGTGCGCTGCCATGTGCGGGACGCCGGGCATTTCGTGCCGATCGAGAAGCCGCAGGAGGTCAATGCCGCCATCGCGGCGTTTTTGGATGCGAACTATTTATGAAAGACGAACGAGGCGTTTACTATTATCCGTTTCCGAACAACCGCCGGGTGCACATGTACGTGAAGGAGTCCGAAGGGGTGGTCTGGTTCCGCCTATGGAACGCCGACGATCCCCAACTGTGGGAACAGCACGATTGGGTGCCGCACGGCGCTATCCTGAAGGCCGCCGACATGTACACCGGCAAGGCCTTCGACCCGCGGCGGGCCTATGACATCGAGTTGGCCCGCGGCGTGCTCGACGGAACCGGCTGACCCCGCCGGCTTCGATCCCGCCATGCCGTCGCTGACCCTCACGCTTGCTCAAAACCTCCGCCTGAAGGGCGTCCCGCCCGAGCTCAGGCAGGCGTTGATGGAGAAGCTCGAATTCCCGAACCCCAAGTGGCTGGAGAACGAGCGCATGGGGCGCTGGAACCGGGGCACTCCCCGCGTGCTCAAGTTCTACGACAAAGTGGGCGCCGACGGGCTGTGGATTCCGCGCGGCTGCCTCCGGCAGGCGTTGCTGATGTGCCGCCGCATGGGGCTCGACTACCAGCTCGACGACCGGCGGCGCAGCCTGCCGGCGGTTGATTTCGATTTTCGGGGCGAGCTGCGCGCGTTTCAGGAGGCCGCCGTCGAGCAGATGCTGGCGCGTGACTTCGGAACCTTGAGTGCCCCCACCGGCTCCGGCAAGACGGTGATGGCGCTTTACATGGTGGCCCGGCGCCGCCAGCCCGCGCTGGTCATCGTGCACACCAGGGATCTGGCCGCCCAATGGGTCGAGCGAATCGGGGCCTTCCTCGGCATACCGTCCGCGGAGTGCGGGATGATCGCGGGCGGCCGCGTCAAGATCGGCTCCCGGATCACCGTGGCATTGGTTCAGTCCCTGTACAAATGCGCCGAGGAGGTCGCCCGGCACATCGGGTTCGTGGTGGCCGACGAGTGCCACCGCTGTCCGAGCCGAACCTTCAGCGAGGCGGTCGTCAATTTCGATGCCCGGTTCATGCTGGGCCTTTCGGCCACCCCCTGGCGCCGCGACAACCTCTCCCGGCTGATCTTTTGGCATCTTGGGGACGTTCATCACGAGGTGGACAAGGCCGGCCTGGTGGCCGCCGGAGAGGTGTTGCCGGCGGAGGTGATCATCCGTGCAACCCGCTTCAGACCCTTCCACGATCCGGTCAACGAATACAGCAAGATGCTGTCCGAACTGACGGGGGACACCGAACGCAATTTGCTGATCGCGCAGGATGTGGCGGGCGAGGTGCGCGAACACTCGGGCATTGCCCTTGTGCTTTCCGACCGCCGCGCACACTGCGAGAACCTGCAGGCGTTGTTGCGCTACCGGTTCAAGGTCGACAGCGAATTGATGACCGGCGAAATGCCGCTCCCGGAGCGGCAGGCGGTCGTCGAACGGATGAACGCCGGGCAGGTGCGTGTGGTGATCGCAACCGGCCAGCTCATCGGGGAAGGGTTTGACTGCCGCGACCTGACCACCCTGTTCCTGGCGACGCCGGTCCGCTTCAGCGGCCGGGTGCTCCAATACCTCGGGCGGGTTCTGCGACCGGCTCCCGGCAAACAGAAGGCCCGGGTCTTCGATTACGTCGATGTGGAGGTGGAAACCCTGGTCAGGGCGGCCAGCGCCCGGCAGCGCGTCTACCACCGCGGCTGAGATTCCCATCTGTTGGATGCATATCTACAATAGTTACCGCACCCAACCCGGAAAGCCTACAATCGCGCCACCCCGTCACCGAACCGAATCCGAGATGTTTGTATAGAAATGTACAATTTGCTTGTTATGTATCGGAATTCATTGTATGATGACATCATTGTAAAATATGTCTGCCATGTTAGAGGCATTCGGCGTGAATAATGACGAAATCGGCGAAACGACCGTTTCCGAGAATTCGCCCCGGG
>CAZEKN010000132.1:0-6751 GCA_964512755.1 uncultured Desulfatibacillum sp.
GCATTGCGTCGAAACCGAAATCAAGAAGCTCTTTAACCTCGCGCTCGGCGCTTATTTCAAGCCGGGCGCCGACAAGACCGGCCTGGAGGCGCGCATCGGCCTTCTGACGCTGGCGTTGGAGGGCTTCAATCTCCCGGCATTGCGCGGTCGATTAACAATATGCAGCCCGGGAACCACCATGGCGGTGTTGAAAAGTTGACGTAGTTGCCCTCTGGCCGATCTGAAGGCAGGTCGCTGGAATCAAGAGCGCGGGTGGGGGTTCCGCCCGCGCTCTTGATATTGAAAGGGTGGGGCTTCAGGCCTGGCCGGTCAGCACGATCGACACCCGCCGGTTGGCGGCGTTGTCCGAAGACACGGGGCAGCATTCGCCCATGCCAGCGGCCGAGACTCGCGCCGGATCGATGCCCTTTTGGCTCAATGCATTCTTGACGGCGTTGGCGCGGCGCTCGGAAAGCTGCAGATTGTACTGCTCGCTTCCGGTCTGGTCTGTATGGCCCTCCACTCGGATCATGGTCTGCGGATATTGATTGAGAACGTTGGCCACCCGGTCCAGTTCGGCGTAGCCGCCGGGCTTGATGGTGGCGGAGTTGACGTCGAAGAACAGGTCGCTCTTGAAGGTGGCCGTCAGCATCTGCTCGTTGTTGCGCTGGATCGTGGCGTTGTTCTGAGAAACGGTCGAGGCCATGGCGTTGCGCAGATCCTGCTCCTGTTTGTCCATGTAAGCACCGACCCGGTTTCCGAGGACGCCCCCGATCAGCGCGCCCGTCGCCGCGCCGATGGCTACCTTTTCGCGCTGATTGTGCTTGCCGGTGGCGGCTCCAATCACACCGCCGATAACTGCTCCGGCGCCGGCGCCGACGGCGGTGCCGGTCTGTTCCTTTTCGCCCATCGAAGCGCAACCGAACGCGCTGAGAGCCACCAATACAACTCCAAATTTTAATACTTTCAGCATGTTAAATCTCCTCCAAACGTATGAATGGCTTTTTGGCTTTCGATCAGATCTTAAACCATCGGCGGCGTTTTGGCAAATCGCGGATCACTTAAGACGGTTCACCCTAGTATATCCGCGCTGAGGGCTGCCCTGGATAATAGTTCGCCGGAGGCGGCGGTGGCGGACTTGGTATGTACCCAGTAGATGAATAACGCCGCGGGGGGGGCGGCGGGGGGACGAAGCGACTGCGCACCGGTGACGGCTCCACCGACGGGATCTGGTTGCCTTTGGCGTACATGCACTGTTGGTAGGCATTGTCGTATCGACGCTGGACCTCCCACCCGGAGCCGTAGGCCCGGTTGTGGGCCATGGCGGCACCGGCCAGGAGACCCGCTCCCGCACCGATGGCGGCTCCCGGACCGACGTTGCCCGACGCGGCCCCGATCAAAGCGCCTGCCGCAGCCCCGAGTACGCCTCCCGCGACGGCTCCGCCGGCCAGGTTCTGGTTCACGGTTTCATTGGCCTGCCAGCCCGCCTGGTTCTGCGCCCACTCCCGGCAGATAAAGTCGTCGGCCTGAAAGGCCTCAAACGACTTGCCTTGGCCGGGCATCACCATGACGCTCGGGCCGGGCGGGATGGTCGCACACCCGCTGGCCGTCAGCACGGCCAGCAACAACGGTATCCATAGCGAACGCTTCATCTCAATGGCTCCTCAATGGTGCTCGTCAACGGTCGGGCGGAACGGTTTCCGGAACCACCTTCATCCAGCCGCCGGGGCAGGATTTGACATACGGGTAATAGCCCTGGGGATTGTCGCAATAGTACCAGTAGTCCGATTCTTCATGGCCGCGCTGGATATAGCCGGCCGACGGCTGGGCGAACGCGGGGGGCGGGCCGTAATAGACCGGTCCGCCGTAGTAATATCGCGGGTACCATGGCGCCGGCCCCCAGAAAGGCGGAGGGCCGCCCCAGAAGCTGCCGCCGATGAATACACGGGTGCGGCCATGATGCCCATGATGGCCGTGGCCGGCGTTGCTGGCCCATGGAATGGCCAGAAGCAGCGCCAATAAGACAATGAATGCCGCGATGGTTTTTTTCATCTCGAACACCTTCGGGGTTGTGTATCAACCAACATCCTTAACGTGCTCCTGACCCGATTAGACGGATGAATCCGAGAAACGTTTACAAATCCGATATGCTGATTTGCCGTCGGCCACCGGTCATGCCCAGCGCCGGCCGATCAAAATTTTCTGTCATAGGGGCTGGCGAAACCAAGCAGAAAATGCTAATATGACTTACAAGATGCTCTGTTGCAGCCGTGCTTCATTCATCATAGGCTCCGAAATTAATTCATAAAACCAAATGAAGCGTATGTTAGGAAAAATTACCGGCGCCTTGATCCGCAAAGAAGCCGACGCTTACCG
This sequence comes from uncultured Desulfatibacillum sp., assembly GCA_964512755.1. Taxonomy (GTDB): domain Bacteria; phylum Desulfobacterota; class Desulfobacteria; order Desulfobacterales; family SpSt-501; genus SpSt-501. The sequence continues at coordinate 2,356 of CAZEKN010000132.1, forward strand.
AGCGCAGGGGCTCCACGAGGAGGCGCTGGCGCTTTTCAGGAAGAGCCTTAATTCCGAGCCCCAACTCCCGCCGGACATCAAGAACGCCATCGAGCAACAGATCCAACAGCTCGAGTCCGAACTGGTCTGTGCAGCCGTTGATGAGTGCGAACAGCTCTCCGATGAGCAAATCGCTATTATCCGTCAGGGATGGTGCGACAATGCCTCTGTAGACGATTTGGCCGGGTCAGCCCATGCCCTTTATGCGATGGGCCGCTACGGCAACGCGCTTGAGGAATTCAGCATTTTGATTCGGCGGGGATGCTCACCCCACCACATCATCGGGGCCATGGCCAGCTGCCTGGCTCATCTGAACCGGCCCTTCGAGCTGGTGGAGGCTGTCGATCGTTTGGCGGCAGGGCTGTTTCAGGACTCCAAGAACAGCTTCGCTTTCAAGCTCGCCCTGGCGGAGGAGATGATTAAAGGCCGATTCGTCGAGCATTCAATGGAGCTTAGCCGGTTTCTGGCCCGACATTCAGGCATTCCCGGCGCCTACCGGATCCGCTTGGAGGCGTTGAACAAGAACCTGAAGGCTTCCTTCCGGAAGCCCCATTCCCCAGGGCAAAAACCGGCTGTGGCCGGTGGTGCCGTTGCCGTATCGCCCTCCGTCATTCAGCGAATCCGCGCCGCCGTCGGGAAGCGCTCTTCGAAACGCGGCCAATGACCGAGTCGCTGCCCGCGGTTCCCCGTCCTTCCTGAAACGAATCTCAGACTTTCTTGAACGCCGATTTTGGGAAAAAGCAATACGGACATTCATTCGGCGGCTCATTCCCGTAATGCACATGGCCGCAGATGCGGCAGCGCCAGGCGGCCGTTCCGGGCTCCCGATTGACGGTGTCGCGGTTCAGATGGATCGGAAGGTCCTCAATCGGGGGCATCGCCGGCTCGTAATCGCTCAGGGCATATCCAGACAGGATGATGCGCTGAACTTCACTGGTGCCCTCATAGATGCGGAACAGTCGACAGTCGCGTTGGATCTTCTCGATCGGGAACATTTTAGTGTACCCGTATCCGGCGAAGATCTGCAGGGCCTCGTTGGCCACTTCAAGGGCGATTTCGCTGGCATAAAGCTTGGAGACGGAGGCGGCGATAGTGGGATCCATGCCCTGATCGGCCTCCCAGGCGGCTTTCCAGACCAACAGCCGCGCGGTTTCAACTTTCTGGTACATGTCGGCGATCTTGTGCTGGATGGCCTGGAAGTTGGCGATCGTGGTACCGAATGCCTGCCGGCGCTTGGCGTAGTCGATGGCGAATTCCATTGCCGAGCGGGCCGCGCCCACGGCAAACGCGCCGATGGCCGGGCGCGTGCGCGCGAAGGTTTTCATGGCCAGGGCAAAGCCTTCGCCCGGCGGCGCCAAGATGTTCTCTTTCGGGACGCGCACGTCCTTGAAGTGAATTCCAACGGTGTTCGATCCGCGCTGGCCGAGCTTGGGGATGCGGCGTCCGATCGAGACTCCCTGCCAGTCTTTTTCGACAACGAACGCGCAGATGCCGCCGTGCTTTTGGGCCGGGTCGGTGGTGGCGAACACGGACAGGTAGTCGGCCAGCCCGCCGTTCGTGATCCAATACTTGGTGCCGTTGAGGACGTAGTCTTCCCCCTCGCGCCGGGCCAGACAACGGATGCCCGCGACATCCGATCCCATCGTCGGTTCGGACGTTGCAAAGCAGATGAGTTTGAAGTTCCGCGCGATCTCGGTGAAGTATTTTTGCTTGAGCGCTGCATTGGCCGAATGCCGCAAGGGCTCCATGCCGAGCGAGTTGTCGAAAATAGTGGTGGCCAGACCTGCACATGCGGCGGCGAGTTCCTCGGTGATCAGGATGTTTTCCACCAGTCCGCAGCCCTTGCCGCCGTACTCCCGGGGGATGTCGGCGTTCATGATGCCGGCCTCCCAGGCCTTCCTCAGCACCGGAAGCGGGGTGTCATCGACCATATCGTAGTACCAGGCAACGGGCAGAATCTCCCGCAAAGCGAACTCGCGCGCCCATTTCTGGATTTCAATCTGTTCCGGCGTCAAACGAAAACCAAGCATGGCGGTTACCTCCGGCGGCGAAATCGGACACCTCGTATCGAATTTATATCGGATGAAACAGCGCAGCGCAAGGCGGCCGTTGCGGGCCACGTCCAGTTGGACAACCTGCGCCGTTCGTGTTACAGACTCGCGCTCGCACCCTCGATCCGGTGGACGTCTCCCATGTTTTACACTTACATCAAACTATTGCTGATGGCCGTTTTCTGGGGCGGGACGTTCATTGCCGGGCGAAGGCTGGCAATGGAGGTCGGACCTTTTTCCGGCGCATTTCTGCGCTTTCTGGTCGCTTCGATCTTCCTGGTTGCGATCATGATGCAAAGCGAAAAGAGACTGATTCTGCCGCGACCGCACCTTCTCCTGCCGCTGTTTCTCATGGGAATGACGGGGATCTTTCTCTACAATGTCTTTTTCTTGAAGGGCCTCAAGTTGATCGAGGCCGGCCGTGCGTCGATCATCATTGCCAATAACCCGATTTTAATAGCGATTCTATCTGCCATGATATTTCGTGAGGGCCTCAACCTGATGAAGGTGACCGGCATTCTGATTTCGGTGGCCGGCGCGATCACCGTGATCACGCGCGGGGAATTCCTCTCCGGACTGGGGGGCGGCTTCGGGTGGGGGGAGCTGTTCATTTTCGGCTGCGTGGCCAGCTGGGTGAGCTACTCCCTGCTCGGCAAGTCCGTGATGTCCAATCTGTCTCCGCTGGTGGCGGTGACCTATAGTTCGGTGATCGGGGCAGTATGCCTTTTCCCCCCTGCCATGCTGGAAGGCCTCGGGGAATTCGGGTCCTATTCGTTTTCAGCGTGGGCCAGCATCTTCTACCTGGGCTTTTTCGGGACCGTGCTCGGCTTCGTATGGTACTATGAAGGGATAAAACGCATCGGGCCCATGCGCGCCGGCCTGTTCATCAATTTCGTACCGGTCAGTGCGGTATTCCTCGCCTATTTGATCCTGGACGAGCCGTTGACTGCTTCTCTGCTGATCGGCGCGATTCTCGTGTCTTCAGGCGTGTACCTGACGACGCTCGGCTCCCGGCGCGCCTGACCCATGACGTGGCGGCAAGCTCGTTTCAACCACCCGGCGTCAGCGCCTCCCCGGAAAACGGCGAAGTGGCCCTCGCAGCGGATGTCCGCTTTGCATTTCAAACGCCTGCATTATATTGAAGCGTCACGACGAGAAGCGCAAGGCAATCGAAGGAGGATTATACCATGGCATTGAAGGACTATTTTGAACAAAAGAAAGGCATCGGCGTGCTGGCCACGGCGGATAGCTCCGGGAAGGTGGATGCGGCGGTTTATTCGCGCCCGCATTTCATGGAAGACGGCAGCATGGCCTTCATCATGCGTGATCGGTTGACGCATCACAACCTGCAATCCAATCCCTATGCGACCTTCCTTTTCATTGAAAACGGGCCCGGATACAACGGCAAGCGTCTGTTTCTCAAGAAGCTGCGCGAAGAGAACAACCCCGAGCTCATTCAGAAGATCAAGCGCCGAAAATATACCGAGGACAACGAGGAGCCCAAGTTTTTGGTGTTTTTCAGCCTCGAAAAGGAATTGCCGTTAATCGGCAGCGGGCAATCGCAGGGGCAATAGTGCCCCGCCGCGGATGTCGCGGCCGCAATCGAGGGACGGAGGGCGCCCGATCGCCATGGCGGGCATCCGGGAGAGTGGGCGCCGATGCCGGGGCCATCATCCCAGTTCGGCGTGGTGCGCCTCGGTCAGCCCCTTGAGCAGCAGGAAGGCGCGGATCGTCACGCAAAGCATCTCGTTGCCGCCATGGTCCAAGAATTCCTGGAGGTGGGGGTGAACGGATAAGAGTCGATGTCGAACCAACTGCCTGCGGGAATCGTCCTCGATCCGTGTACAGATTCCCTCGACCGTGAGCGCCCGCGTGAGGCTGCGGGGGGATTCGTCGCGGGTGTCGATCATGAGGCTGACGGCCGGGTTGTTGGAGAGATTCCTGAATTTCTTCGTCGAACGGTGGGTCGCCATATAGATTTCAGTGCCCTCCGGATTGGCGGCGTAGGCCATGAGCGAACAATAGGGTTTGCCGTCGGCGATCGTGGCCAGCACACAGATATTCTTTTCCCGCACCAGCTGCTTCATTTCAGACAGCATGCCTTGCCTCCACAGTTTAAGTTGCCGGTATCCCTTTTACCATTTTTATGCTATCGATGAAACGGCCATCACGAGAGAGCGGGCGCCTGCTCCCAGGAGACCTCATATGGATAACCGGATCAAGATCGGTGTCAGCGCTTGTCTTCTCGGCCAACCGGTGCGCTTCGACGGCAGCCACCAGCATGACCGTTATCTAACCGGCACCCC
>CAZEKN010000133.1:0-6743 GCA_964512755.1 uncultured Desulfatibacillum sp.
GGCCGACGCCGGATTCCTGCCCGTTCCCAACCTGAATGTGCTTCCCCGCCTGCTAAGCCTGGAAACCGCTTTCTGCGGGGGATTGCTGTTTACGCTCAGCGTGGGAGCGGAGCTGGCGTTGCTCAGCGCGGCCGCGGCCGGACTATGGCGTCGGTTTACTGCGAGCCGTAGATCCGCGACCACGGCAGCCGCCGCCGGACTGGCGCTCATCGTTGTAGGCCTGAACGTCCATGGGTTTGATGTCTGGGTGACGCTTTACCTGATTGCGATTCCACCGGCCGTCTTTTGGCTGGCCGGCAGGTCGCCGTTCGTGCGCCACCCGCCGCCGGGCCTGCGATGGGCGGCCCTGCGGTTTCTGCCCCTGGCCATGTTGGCGCTCTGGGGGTTCACTCAGTACGATCGCAGCCTGTTCGTCGACCTGCGGGACCACCTGCTCCTGTCCCACACCGCTGGCCAACGGATCAGTTCGTTCTACTACCGGTACACCCTTTATCCGGCCGAAGTTTTCAAGACCTTCGACCAGCGCCTCATTAAAACGGTCGCCGTTCCGCCCGCGGACCCGGGCAGCCGTTACCCCGCCGTAAGGCGAGAGTTGATCCGCCTGGATTATCTGCCCGTCGGAACCGCCCCGGAGACGGATATCGGCCTGAGCTTCGAGGGGGACCGCCTCGCGTTTTTGCATCGCGGGAGCGTCGTCTGGGAAAACACGGTCAACCGCTTCTTGGCTGACCCGCGCCGGGCCGCCTCCGAGATCTCGGCCGCAGCCGACCGCTTCGAATTCTTTCGCCGCATCACTTATTACGGAGTCCTGCTGGCATTCCCGATCAGCCTCTACGTGCTGTTGTTTGCGCTGCTGCGTCTGGTAAGCGGTCTCGTCATGGGTCCGCGCCGGGCGGAGGCCGCGGCAGCCGCCGCCTGCCTGCTGATCGGATTGGCGGTCCTGGCCGACTTTCATCGCAATCGGGAAGCTGCTCCCCCGCCCGGCGCCATCGACGCCGCGCTGGCGTCCGATCGCTGGCAGGAGCGCGTTGCCGGGCTCAAAGCGATTCGTGAACGCAACGGTGACGTTACCGCCAGCCCCGCATATGCGCGGATGCTGGCCAGCCCCTATCCGCAGGAGCGCTACTGGCTGGCGCGCGCCCTGGGGGTGAGCCCGAACCCGGCGGCATTCATCGATTTGGTTGGCCTGCTGGACGACCCGCAGATCAATGTGCGGACCATGGCGCTCGAAGCCCTGGCCCAACGTCGGAATCCGCGCGCCGTGGACCCGATTCTGAAGCTTCTGAAGACCTCCGACGATTGGTATGACCAACTCTACGCCTACCAGGCCCTGAGGACACACCTGCGATGGGATCAGACCCGATTGCATTGAGGACCCTGGCGCTGGCCACCGCGGGAGTCGTTGCATTCGAAAGCCTCGCCCGCTGGGCCATTGCTCAAAACGGAGTCGATCCGCTGGCGGGCATCGGCTGGGCGCGCCTGGCGGACATCGTCTGGATGATGCTGATCATCTCCCGCTGCCCGAGAGGGTGGAGCCGAACCGGGTTGGCGCGCTCCGGATGGACAGCCGGTCTGGTCAGAGGACTCATTTGGTCGGCGGGTTTCGGCATCCTGGCCGCGATCGGGTATGCCCTGCTTCACATGGCGGGATTCGATCCCCTGCGGATCATCCGCCCCGGTCCGACCGCACTTTTCCCCAGACCGGCGCTTCTTTTCCTGGTCGGCGGACTCATCGCGCCGGTCGCAGAAGAGATTTATTTTCGGGGCCTTATGTACGGATATTGCCGGCGCTGGGGCTTTTGGCCGGCCTTGTTGTTGAGTACGCTGGTGTTCACCTTTTTACATGGCAACACCCCCGGTGCCCCCATCCCCCAACTCGTCGGCGGCCTGGTATTCGCGACGGCCTACGAAGTCGAGAAAAGTCTGCTCGTCCCCGTCCTGATCCACATTCTCGGAAACACCGCGATCTTCAGCATCACCTCCTGGCTTTGATTCGGTTTAAGGTTTTTAAATTACATTAAAAAACCTTAAGCACGCCTGAATTTTTTGCTTGACTATTAATGTCTTTTATTATTTAATGGAGCAAAGTGGCGAAAAGTGGGGAATTATTAACGGCTATGTTTCGCGGAAGCTCATACCACACGATCGACGACAAGGGTCGCATCGTCATCCCCTCCCGATTCCGGGTGCTCGCGCGCTCGGAGGACGGCGACGGAATCATGGTCTCGCGCATGGATCAATGCCTGGTCGCTTTCCCGATGGCAGCGTGGCACCAGCTGGAAGAACGGATTCTGCAGCTGGCCGAAAAAAGCGACATCATGCGCCGCTTCCGCCGGGTGTTCATCGGCGGAGCCCACGAATGCAACTGCGACCGGCAGGACCGCATTCTCATCCCGCCCGTTCTGAGACAATACGCGGGTCTGAACCGGGATATCGTGCTGGTGGGAGTCCTCGACCACTTCGAGATCTGGTCCCGAGAAAACTTCGAGAACGAAGAACTGATGCTCTTGAACGATCTCAAAAACCCGGAGGCCCGAAACGAGATCGCCAAACTCGGCATCTGAACCCACGGCGTATGGCCATGTCCCGGTCATGCTGACAGAGGCGGTGGCTTACCTCAACTGCCGACCGGGAGGAGTCTATGCCGATGGCACGATCGGAGGTACCGGGCATGCCCGGGCCATCCTGACGCAAACCGCGCCCGATGGGCTGCTCATTGGGCTGGACCAGGATGCGGATGCCATCGCCAACGCCCGGATCCTTCTGGCGGACCAGGCCGAACGGGTTCGGCTGTTTCACCGCAATTTTGCACACCTCGCCGACGTGCTTCGAGAGCTCGGGCTGAAGGGGGTAGACGGCATCCTGCTCGATTTGGGAATTTCGCTGCACCACTTACAGGGCAGCGGCCGGGGGTTCAGCTTCCTGCGAGACGAACCGCTCGACATGCGGATGGACACCCGGACGGATCAAACGGCGGCCGACCTCGTCAACCGCTTGAAGGAAGACGAGTTGCGGCGCATTTTCCAAGAGTATGGTGAAGAGCGCTGGTCCGGCCGCATCGCCCGCCGCATCGTCCATGCGCGGCGCAACCAGCCGATTCGCTCCAGCGGCGAATTGGCCCGCCTGGTGCGCGCAGCGGTTCCGGTCGGCGGCCGGTTCCGGATCCACCCGGCGACCCGGGTGTTCATGGCCCTGCGCATCGTCGTCAATGACGAATTGGTTCGCCTCTCGGAATTTCTGGACCAGGTACCGGAGATGCTCAACCCCGGCGGGCGCCTGTGCATCCTGTCGTTTCATTCGCTGGAGGATCGCATCGTCAAGCAGCGTCTCAAAGCCATGGAACGAAAATTCCGCCGTGACGCCGGACCGAACGACACGGCCGGCGGGCCGGAAAAAGTCTTAAAAATCTTGACCCGCAAAGTCGTCCGCCCCGGCCCGGATGAAATCGCCGCCAATCCGATGGCCCGCAGCACCAAGCTTCGGGCGGCCGAACGGGTCTGACATGGGCCCGGCCGGGGGATGGGCGTGGAAGCCCAGGAAGCCGTAATGACCGACCCGACATCGAAAAGCCGACGCCGCAACCCCAAGATGCTCGTCCTGTGGATCACTCTGTTGTGCGTATTCATCGCCGAACTCCTGATCTACACCTGGGCGCGGGTCCAATGCGTGCGGGTGGGGTATGAAATCTCCGCATTGACCAAGGAGCAGCAGCGTCTGACCGAGCTGCAGGCCAATCTCAAGGTGGAGCTCGCCCGTCTGCGGTCCCCGCAGCGCATCATCCGAATTGCGCAGGAAAAGCTGGGCCTGACGCTGCCCACCTCCAAACAAATGATGCTAATGCCCTGATGAACATGCGCACCAAATACATCCGTCTCCGCATCCTTCTGGTCGGCGTGGCCTTTGCGACGGCCTTTGTCGCGATCGGCAGCAGGGCACTTCTGCTTCAGGTTTACCAGGGATCCTGGCTGTCCCGCAAGGCGTCCGATCAGGTGGAGGATTCGCTCAAGGCAGTGGGTAAGCGCGGCACGATTTTTGATCGCCGGGGCCATGCGATGGCGGTCAGCATCGACGTCACCTCCATCGCCGTGCGGCCGTCCCAGGTGAAGGCGCCCGAGGCGGCGGCGAAACAGCTCGCCCGGGTTCTCAAACGCCCCCCCCAGGAGATGAAAGAACGGCTGGCCAGCCGCAAGCCGTTCGTGTGGATCAAGCGCCAGGCCACCCCGAAGGAAGCCGAAGCGGTCAAGCAACTGCAAATTCCCGGAATCGAATTCGTGTCCGAAGCCAACCGCTTCTATCCCAATCGTGCGCTGGCGGCCCACGTGCTCGGATTCACCGGCATGGACGGCCGGGGGCTGGAAGGCATCGAGTTCTTCTACGACAAACACTTGCGCGGCGCCGGCACCAGCGTCAAGGTCCTGCGGGACGCCCACGGCAACGGGTTCCAGTCGGAATCACCGCCGGACGAAGACGCCAGCGGCAAAAACCTGGTGCTGACACTGGATCAAAGCATTCAGTTCACGGCCGAAACGGCCCTGGCCGATGCCGTTGAGAAGACCAAGGCCAAATCCGGAATCGCGATCGTGATGGCACCGGGAACCGGGGAAATCCTGGCCCTCGCGCTGGCCCCCGCGTTCAATCCGAACGCCTTTGACGACGCCAAGAAGTCTCTCTGGCGCAATCGCGCCATCACCGACCCCTTCGAGCCCGGATCGACGCTGAAGGTCTTCAGCGCCGCCGCCGCGCTCGAGTTCGCCAACCTGTCGCCCAAGACGACGTTCAACTGCGAAAACGGCGCCTATCGCATCGGCAAGAACACCGTGCACGACGTCCACCGCTACGGCCTGCTGACCCTGCAAGACATCATCAAGTACTCGAGCAACATCGGCGCCGTGAAGATCAGCGAGCGGGTCGGACCGGAGAAGCTCCACCACACCCTGCGCCTGTTCGGCTTCGGCCAGAAAACGGGGGTCGACAGTCCGGCCGAGACCACCGGCCTGCTCATGCACCACAAGCATTGGACGGGCATCGATACGGCCGCCATCTCTTTCGGCCACGGGGTTTCCGTATCGGCGGTCCAGTTGATCAGCGCGTTTTCCGCCATCGCCAACGACGGCGTGCTCATGCGGCCTCGCATGGTCCAGGCCATCACCGACCAGCAGGGTCAGATCCTGCAGCAGTTCGCACCCGAAGCGGTGCGCCGGGTCGTTTCATCGCAGACGGCCTCCACCCTCCGGGACATTCTCCAGACGGTGATGCTGCCCGGCGGAACCGGCGTACATGCCGCCCTGGATGGTTACAGCGCCTGCGGCAAGACCGGCACCGCCCGCAAGATCGACGACAACGGCACCTACTCCAACGACCGGCACGTCGCCTCCTTCATCGGTTTTGCGCCGGCCGAGAACGCGCAGGTCGCCGTCCTGGTCGTCATCGACGAACCCAGGGGCCAGATCTACGGCGGCGCCGTGGCCGCTCCGGTGTTCAAGAAAATCGTCCAGACCGCGCTCAACTATCTGAACGTGCCGCCGCGCCCAGCAACGGAGCGGCTGCGGGTCGCATGGGACCACGGAGGCCGCGGATGAACCTCGCTCCCCTCATGGCGGCCCTGAGCCCTTGCGCCGTTCATGGCCTGGAGGGTGAGGGGCCCGCGGTGACGGCGCTGCACTACCGCTCCCAGGAGGTGCAGCCCGGCGGGGTCTTCGTGGCCATCCGCGGACAGGTCGCCGACGGCCATGATTTCATCGATGACGCCCGTCGGCGCGGAGCGGTTGCCGTCGTCACGGAGAAACCGGTCGCCGGCTCGGGAGTGGTCGTCACCGTGCCCGACACGCGGCGCGCCCTGGCCGAACTGGCCGCAGCGTTTTACGGCCGCCCGTCGGAGCAGTTGACCGTGGTCGCGGTCACCGGCACCAACGGCAAGACCACCACCACCTATCTCGTCGAGGGCATCCTCATGCAGGCCGGCCGGCCCACCGGGGTCATCGGGACCATCAACTATCGGCATTCGGGCATCTCCCATCCCAGCCCGACCACCACCCCCGAATCCCTGGACCTTCAGCGAATCCTGGCGGAAATGCAGGCCGCAGGCGTCTCGCACGTCGTCCTCGAGGCGTCTTCCCACGCCATCGAACTGCAGCGCATCCACGCCTGCTGGATGGACATCGGCGTGTTCACCAACCTGAGCCAGGACCACCTCGACTTTCATGGCAGCATGCCGGCTTACTGGGCGACCAAGAAGCGGTTGTTCACCCACTTCCTGGCGGCCGGCCCAAAGGCTGGCCGGGCCGTTGCCGTCGTGAATACGGACAGCGGCCATGGCCGCGAACTGGCCGAACAGGCGGGGATCCGCGTGATCCGCGCCGGCACCGGGACGGACTGCAGCGTGCGCGGCGAGAATTGGTCCTGCGACCTGCAGGGCATTCGCGGCGCCATCGTTTTTGGAGCGCGGCGCATCGATATCCGCTCGCGCCTGGTGGGTCGCCACAACATCGAGAACCTGCTTTGCGCGGCCGGCGTGGGAGCGGCCCTGGGCATCGATCCCCGGATCATCGGCGCCGGCTTGGACGCCGTCGGCCATGTCCCCGGGCGGCTGGAGCGGGTCGAGAGCCGGAGCGGCCGATGGGTGTACGTGGACTACTCCCACACACCCGACGCTCTCGAAAATGCGCTGGCTGCCCTGCGCGCGCTCGCGACGGGACGGATCATCTGTGTGTTCGGCTGCGGCGGCGACCGCGACCGCACCAAAC
>CAZEKN010000134.1:0-6726 GCA_964512755.1 uncultured Desulfatibacillum sp.
ATCCTTCCCGCAGTTCGTCGCGTGTTGACCCAGTTTCGGGAGACGGCAGGGGCGGCGCAGAACCACCAAGCGGCCGCCGCTGTCGAGGGAGAAGCTCCGACCGCGCCCGCGGGAACGGCAACCGGTCTCACCGCCTCGCCCGAAACAGCGGATTCGACGGCCGGCAATGCATCCGTTTTCAAGACAATTCCGCACACGGAGAACACACGCAACGGCGCCGCACCAGAGTTTCCGCGGCCGCCCGGTGCGGAGGCCGAACGCAGCGGGGCGCCTGCGGAGTCAGGTGATTTTCGGCAATCCCCGGACGACGCCCTGTATTCAAGAATGCCGGCAACTCAGGCTCCAGCGACCGGTGAAGCGGAGGCCCTGCCCGACGCATTTACGGTCGCGGGCCGCGAGGCGCATTCGTCGCCGGTTACGGAAATGGGCATAGAAAAGACGGCCGATAGCCCATCGGTCTCCCGGGACAAAGAGGCGATGACGGGAACCGGCCGGACGGGGATCTTCGATCAGATCGTCCAGCGCGCGGCGGTTCAGCTCAGAAACGACCAGAGCGAAATCAACATCGACCTCAAGCCCGACTTCCTGGGGCGCGTGCGCATGCAGATCCTGACCGAGAACCAGCAGGTCACCGTGCGCATCGTGACCGAGTTGGCGACCGTGCGGGACATGATCGAGACCGGCCTGAATCAGCTCAAGTCCGAATTGCAGAGCCAGGGGCTCCAGGTGGAACGGCTGGAGGTCGCCGTAGCGGACGACCACCGCCAACGGGGCTGGCATCAGGCGCATACCGCACCGGCCTGGAAAACGGCCGGCGGCAGCGCTTCGGCAATGGAGCGGTCGGACATCGAGGAGCGCACTTCATCGCTTTACGATCGGCTGCGGCCGAGCGGAACGGCGAGCATCGACATGTTTGTTTAATCCCGGCCGGCCGATGCCCGTTCCGGGCCTCGGCGCGGTCGATTCGACGAAAGAGACGGTGCGAATGGAAACCAACACTCTCTCCGGCGCTACCAGCAGTAGCGAGACCTCGGCGGCGACGGCCGCCGCTTCCAAGACGATGGGGAAGGAAGCCTTCCTGACCCTGCTGATTGCCCAGCTGCAGCACCAGGACCCGCTCAATCCGGCGGACAGCACGGAATTCACGGCGCAGCTGGCCCAGTTCAGCTCGCTCGAACAGTTGAGCAACGTCAACGAAAACCTGGAGTCGCTCAAGCTCTATCAGGCCTCAATCAACAACGCCCAGGCGGTTGCCTTCATCGGCAAGGAAATCGTCTCCACGGGAAACAGCATCGAGGTGAAATCCGGGCAGGCCTCCGCCTGCGAATTCGAGCTGGATGCCGCGGCCAAGCGCGCGACGGTCACCGTCTACGACAAAACGGGCAATTTCGTCGCCGATATCGAGCTGACCAGCCTCAAAGCGGGCCAGCAGAGCGTAACCTGGGACGGAAAGGACCGCAATGGCAACGCGATGGCCGACGGCAGCTACACGTTTGAAGTCCAGGCCGAAGGCGCCAGCGGCGAAAAACTCACGGCGACCACCTACTCCAGGGGCATGGTGACCGGCATTACCTTCGAGGACGGCATCACCTACCTGATGGTCGGCGGGAGCAAGGTCGCGATCGGCGACGTCACCCGCATCTGTCAGGGGGCGTCCGCAATCGCTTCATAGGGAATCGTTTCAGCACTCATCCATAACGGAGGAACTCGTCAATGATCGCATCTCTTTACGCCGGTATTTCCGGTCTGAGCGCCAACGCCACCGCCATGACGGTGATCGGCGACAACATCGCCAACGTCAACACCACGGCTTTCAAAAGCAACCGGTCGCACTTCGCCAACATCCTGAGCACCTCCCTCGGCGGGGAGTCGGCCACGGCCAGCGTCGGCCGCGGGGTGGAATTTTGGGGGGTCAACGCCCAATGGACCCAAGGGTCGATTGAAAACTCCGCCAGCGCAACAGATCTGGCGATCAACGGCAAAGGTTTTTTCATGGTCCAGGACACCAGCGGCTCCAACTACTACACCCGGGCCGGCAACTTCACCTTCGACAAAAACGGCTATCTCGTGAACCCGGACGGGCTGCAGCTTCAAGGGTATGCCATCGATGCGACCGGCAATATCGGGAGCATCGCCGATATCTACATTCCCGGCGAGCGCATTTCCCCGCCGGTCGCCACCACCGAGTTCAATTTCGACATCAACCTCAACTCGTCGGCCGTCGCGGGGGATACCTACACGACCGCCCAGACCATGTACGACTCGCTGGGAAACGCCATCCCCGTGACCTTCACCTTCACCCGGCAAGCCGCCGCCCAGACCTGGACCTTGACGGGCTCCATACCGAGCAACGCCGGAACAGGTGTGAGCTTCGACGGCAACGCCAGCATGGACGTCGTCTTCGACGCCAGCGGCCTCATGACCTCCCCGGCCGCCGATGTAACGGTCGACCTCGCTCTGACCAACGGAGCCAGTCCGCTGTCCGCGGCCTGGGTGATGCTGGACGCCAGCGGCAGCAGTCTCGGCGACATCACCGGATATGCCTCGGAATCCGGCACGACCTTTCAATATCAGGACGGCTACCCGGCCGGAAGCCTGCGCGGCATCAGCGTGGATGAGGCCGGGGTCGTCACGGCAACTTACTCCAACGGCGAAATGACGCCGATGTTCCAGATCGCGTTGGTGGATTTTCCGAGCTACGACGGCCTTACTAAAATGGGGCGGAACCTCTACGCGGAATCCATTGCCTCCGGACAGGCCCTGCCGGGCGTGGCCGGCACCGGACGGCTGGGCAGCGTCGCCCCCAGCAGCCTGGAGATGTCCAACGTCGACCTGGCCGAGGAGTTCGTCAAGATGATCACCACTCAGCGGGCCTTCCAGGCCAATTCACGGGTGATCACATCGAGTGATGAAATCCTGCAGGAACTGATCAACATCAAGCGCTAAGCGCCGTGATGCGCTCGTTCGGTGCGCGGAACACTGACGCCGTCGAAGCGAGCAACCGCGGTTGACCGGCGGCGGTCGCCCGAATGCGACCGCCGCCATCCGCGCCCCTACCGGGGAGGGCGAAACGTCAAAGACTTGACTCCACCGGCCAAGCTAACCCGGTGACCAGGTCCACCAGCGACCCATCGGGCCGCTGCGCCGTTCCAATCCAGCCGCGGCCTTGGCCGGGCATCCACCCGCACCGTCGCGGCGGTTCCCCCGATCCACCAGTTCCAACCCGGATAATGGCACAATCCTTGCTGCGCTCTGGCTGAAGCTGAGGCACCCGCTCGCAATTGCTCGCGGCGGGGGCGTTGGACGAAAGGGACGGCCAAGGAGAGGTCATGTCAAATAAACTGGTCATCATTCTCATCGGTGTGTTGTTCGTTTTGATTTTAGGCATGGGCGGTGGAATTTACATGCTGTGGACCAAGCTGGCAGCCGTCAGCGCCCTCACGGCCAAACCGGACGCCGACCCGCAGGCCGAAAAGAACAAACCCGAAACGGCCGGGAAGGTCATTGCGATGGACACGTTTATCGTCAACCTGGCCGACCCGGGCGCCAACCGCTACCTGCGGGTCACCATGGACGTCGAGGTGACCGGCGGAAAGACGCCCGAAGAGGAAATCACGCGGCGGACCTCCCAGCTGAGGGATGCGATCCTGATGATCCTGCCCACCAAGAAATTTGCCGATATCGTCACCACCGAAGGCAAGACCGCGCTGCGCGATGAACTCATCGGCGCCCTGAACGGCCTGTTGACCACGTCAAAGGTCTCGCGCATCTACTTCAAGGAATTCGTCATCCAATAGGCAGGGACCGGCATGCCCGACCAGATTCTCACTCAAGAGGAAATCGACGCGCTCTTGTCCGCCATGGACCGCGGGGACGTCGACGTCGAACAGGAAAAGGGGGAGCCGGAGGCGACCCCTTACAACCTGACCTCCCAGAACACCATGCTCCGGGACCAGTTCAGCGCGCTGGAGGAAGTCTACGACAAGTTCGCCGCGCTGCTCAACAGCGCGTTGTCGTCCCTATTGCAGCGCACCATCGAGGTCGAGTTCGTGTCCAACGAGATGGTCAAATACCAGGAGTGCATCCACGCCTTCTCCGCCCCCACGAGCTTTATCATCTTCACCATGGAGCCGCTCATCGGTTCCGCCTTGCTGGCGATCGAGCCCGGCCTGGTGTTTTCCCTGATCGATTGCATTTTCGGCGGTAAGGGCAAACCGCTCAGCCGCATGCGCGATTTCACCCAGCTCGAACAACGCATGATCCATAAGCTGGCGCTGGAGATGCTGGGGCAGCTGCAAAAGGCCTGGCAGATCGTTCAGCCGGTCAAGATCAACGTCAAGAAAACCGAAACCAAGCCGGAATACGTGCACCTGGTGTCGCCGAACGACCTGATGGTTGTCATCGTTTTCGCGATAAAGGGCAAGGAGTTCTCGGGCAATGTTCATTTCTGCATCTCCTACCTGATGCTCGAACCCATCAAGGAAAAACTGTCCTCGAAATACCAGCGCGAGAAAGATATCGAGAACACTTGGAGTCAGCAGCTGCAGCGCCTGCTCCATGACACCCCGGTCAGCCTGATCGCCGAACTGGGGCGGACGCAGCAGACGGTCGGGACGATCCTGAACATGCAGCGCGACGATGTCATTCTGCTGCCCACCGGTCCGGAGGACTCGATCGTCATCAGCGTCGACCATGTTCCCAAATACCTCGCCTATCCGGGAGTGATCAAAGGCAACCGGGCGGTTGAGATTTCCGAGCTGCTGGCTCCCAACGGAGGCAACGCATAACGATGGCGACATCCGGCGACAAGAAAAACGAATCGAACCGGCCGGCGGAATCCCCCGCCGGGGGCAACCTGGAGTTCATCCTGGATATCCCCCTGGAGGTTACGGTGGAGCTCGGGCGTACGAAACTGTTGATCAACGAACTGCTCAAGCTCGGCCAAGGGTCGGTTATCGAATTGTCGAAGCTCGCCGGCGAAACCCTCGAGGTGCTGGCCAATCAGAAACTGATCGCGCGCGGTGAAGCCGTGGTCATCAACGAGAAATTCGGCGTGCGCCTGACCGAAGTGGTCAGCCCGATGGAACGCATCGAGAGGCTGCGATGAATGCGGCACCGGAGCTGATTCCGTCGGCGTTCAAAATGATCGCTGCGTTGGCGATCGTTTTGGGCGGGCTGTTCGTGATGGTCCATTTCGCGCGGCGCTACCTGCGCCCGGCAGGGGGCGCGACGCATGAGCGACTGGTGCGGGTGATCGCCACCCAGGCCATCGGCATCAAGAAAACCGTCATGTTGGTGGATGTGCCCGGCAGCGTGTTGGTGCTCGGCCTCTCCGGCGACCGAATTCAACTGCTCTCCCGGATCGATGATCCGGAGACACTGAAACAGGTGCGAAGCCACACCGGCTCGGCGGGACCCCGTTTTCAGGACCAACTGGTGCGGCTGATCACACGCCCAAAGGCGGACGAGAATGAGAATTGAGAGCTTGAACAAGCCGATCGTCCGTGCCCGTCCCCAGCGGTCATCGAATGCCCGCCGACGTCTCGCTGTGGCGGCCGGCGTGCTTGCGGCACTGCTCTTGATGGGAATCCCGGGATCAGCGGAAGCTCAACCCCCGGCGATGACCACACCGTACTTTACGCTGGGGATGGCGTCCGGAGACGATGCCACCCGCGGCAGTGCGGTTCTGCAGATCTTTCTGCTGATGACCGTGCTGTCGTTGGCCCCGGCCATCCTGACCATGGTCACCTCCTTTACGCGGATCGTGATCGTTTTGTCCTTGCTGCGCCGCGCTTTGGGAACGAATCAGCTGCCGAGCAACCAGATCGTGATCGGGCTGGCGCTCTTTCTGACGGTCTTCATCATGGCGCCGGTATGGCAGAAGATCAACCAGTCCGCGTTGCAGCCTTATCTCGACCAGAAGATCTCCAGCCAGCAGGCGCTGGAGCTGGGGGCGGCTCCCCTGCGGGAGTTCATGTTCAAACAGACCCGCGAAAAGGATTTGGCGCTCTTCGTGGACATCGCGAAACTGAAACGACCTCAGAACACGGCCGACATCCCCACCAGCGTGCTGATTCCCTCTTTCATCATCAGCGAAGTCAAGACATCCTTCGAGATCGGCCTGCTGCTGTACGTGCCCTTTTTGATAGTCGACATGGTGGTCGCCGCCGTCCTGTTGTCCATGGGGATGATGATGCTGCCGCCGGTGATGGTGTCGCTGCCGTTCAAGCTGCTGCTCTTCGTGCTGGCCGACGGCTGGTATCTGCTCGTGGGGTCCCTGGTCAAGAGTTTCATCTGATGGAGAAATGAACCATGACCGCCGATTATATCACTGGCTTTTTTTTCGAGGCGATCAAGATCACCCTGCTGTTGTCCGCACCGATGCTGCTGGCGGGGCTGCTGGTCGGGCTGCTGGTCAGCATTTTTCAATCGGTGACCTCGATCAACGAAATGACCCTCACGTTTATCCCCAAAATGCTGGCAGTGGCATTGGCCCTGATTTTCTCCTTTCCCTGGATGATGCAGACGCTGGTGGGTTTTACGGAACAAATGTTTGCCGGCATGAACCAGTTCATCCGCTGAGCCGAAAGCCGCTCGGCTGCATACGGTTGTCGACACCATGGTCTCCCTTGCCGTTTCCATGCCGCAGCTGCAGATGTTTTTTCTGGTTTTCATGCGCACCGGCGCGTTCCTGATGTCGATTCCCATGCTGAACTCCCCGAGCGT
>CAZEKN010000135.1:0-6721 GCA_964512755.1 uncultured Desulfatibacillum sp.
GCTTGATGGCCCGCAGGGTCTGGATGCCGTCCATCCCCGGCATGCGCACGTCGAGCACGACCAGATCTACGGGGTGCTGCCGGAGCCAGTCCAGGGCCTCCTCGCCGCTGCGCACGCCGGAGGCCTCTACGTGACGCTTCTGCATGCGCTTGATCAGGGTTTCGCGAAAATCCGCCTCGTCGTCTACGAATAAGACCCGAAACTCGCTCACGGGTTGTCCTCCAGTGGGCACTTCAGGATGTCCTGGGCCACTTCTTTCAGCCGTTCGATGCTGTTCCCTTCCTTTTCAACGGTGATCGATGACCGGGCGGCCTCCGGTTCCGCCAGGTGATGCGAAGGATGGGCGTGGATGATGACCGGAACCAGCGGCATGCGTTTGCGCAGCAGGCTCATCAGAGGTGCGTCGGCAGCGTCAGGAAGGTCCGGGTCCAGGATGACCAGGTCGATCGGGTCCCGGTCCGGCGGCCACTCAAGCAGATCTCGGGCGTTTTCCGCCAGCAATATACGGTACCCCTCCCGGCTCATCTCTCGCTGTAGAAAACCCCGCACCCTCGGATTACGGTCGGCAATCAGGATGGTAAACACTTTTTTCACACAGGCCTCAAGTGGTATACAGACTCCGAACGAAGGTTAGGGCCATCGGCTATGGACCATCCGTCTGCCGGCATGATCCCGCGGCCGGATTTTGAACCCGGAGCCGGCCCAGATTCTAATGGCCGAATGTTAAATCCGTTTCGGGGAAACAACGATCCGGTTGAGACAGGCAGCTGCCATGGGCTTGCACAGCAACACATATGCCAACCGGATTCCGGCTGAAGCACACAGGCAACTGCTTGAACCCTAAAGATTTTTTGAGGAAAACGGATAAGATGAACGGCCGGTGCGGATACCGCCGCCTGTCCGGAATTTTTACACGCTGTAAACGGAGGTCTTCAGTTGGCTTCCTTCTTCTTCGCCCAGGCAGCCTCGATCTTGGCGACCAGCTCGTCGATCTCGCAGGGTTTGGTCAGGTAGTCATAGGCTCCCAGCTTCATGGCTTCCAGCGCGCTGTCGATCGATCCATGGCCGGTCAGGATCAGGGTTTCCGCAAAGAGGCCAAGCTTGATGATTTCCTTCAGGGTGGCGATGCCGTCCATGCCCGGCATTTTCAAGTCGAGCACGATGACATCAACGGGGTTCTGCTCGAGCTCCCGGATGGCCGCATCGCCGCTGTTGACCGCAGCGACCTCGTAGCCTCGAAATTTCAGAAGCTTGGACATGTTCTTGGTGAAGATCGTCTCGTCGTCGACCAGCAGAACCCGTGATCCAGGCATATGTCGTCTCCTTTTAGGCCGGCGTTTTCGGCGGCTGTTTCTTTGCCAGGCTGTCCAGCAATTCTTTAGGCGGGGTGAATGGCAACTGGATGGTAAATTCGGTACCCTTGCCCATTTCGCTTTGAACCGTGAGGCTGCCTCCCAGCCGCTTGACGATGCTGAAGCAGATCGAGAGTCCCAGGCCCGTGCCTTTGCCGACAGTCTTGGTGGTGAAGAAGGGGTCGAAAATGCGGTTCAGATGCTCCGGTTTGATGCCTGACCCGCTGTCCGCCACCTTCACGAAGGCCATCTGCCGCTCGAGGTCCGCCTGGGTGGTAATGCGGATGGACCCATAGGGCTTGCCGTCGTGGGCGTCGATGGCGTTGGTGATCAGGTTCAAAAAGACCTGTTGCAGCTGCGAGGGGTCGGAGGACACGGGCGGCAGGGCGGGATCCGGCTCGCTGAAGAACTTGATGCCGCTGGTCCGGGCCTCGCGCTCCATCAGCTCGACCACCTCCTGGATGAAGGCGTTGAGGTCCACCGTTTCGATCAGGGACTGGGTGCGCCGCGAAAAGCGCAGCAGGTTCTGGGTGATGCGTTTGCAGCGCTGGACCTGAATGTCGATCTGATTCATGGAATCATCAAACTGCTCCTTGAATTCCGGGTCGCTGATCGGCGCATGGTTTGCTGAATCCAAAAGCAGCTGGCGCTCGGTCAGGATGATCGCCAGCGGGTTGTTGATTTCGTGGGCCACCCCGGCCGACAGCTCGCCGATGGAGGCGAGCTTCCCGGCCTGGGCCAGCTGCTGGTTGAGCCGGTCGGCTTCGACGTCGCGGCGTTTGATGCTGGTGATCATGTGCCGCGTGATGAAGACGGTCACCACCAGGATGCTGGCCGCGCTCAGATGCAGAAGAACGAGGGTCCAGGTGTTGGCGTGGTTGACGTCGGCGAACGCCTCGTCGTGGTCCTGTTGCACCACCAGCAGCCAGCGCGGGTTTTTCAGCCAGGCCTTGCAGGCGATCTGGGGCGGCCGATCCAACCCCTGCGCGTTTTTCAGGCCCTCAATCATCCGGACCCGGATCCCCTCATGGTATGGCTCAATGGGAAAGGAGGACTTGTCCATGATGGCGGCGTCGGTGCGCGGGCTGGTCTGGTAGACTCCGTTTTCGTTGAGGAGATATACTTCGCCGGTTTTACCGATCCGCACGTTTTCCACCAGGGAACGGAACGACTCGGTGTTGATGGTGGCCCGCAGGATCCATTTTTTGTCGCCGGTCGAATGCGTGACCGCGATAATGAAGTGCGGCTCCTTGCGGAAGCCCATGAACATATCGCTGATGTAGATCCCTTTTTCCATCACCTGCTGGAACCAGAACTCCTTGGAGTAGTTCCGCGACCAGAGATCGTAAGAGCCGACATAAGCGAGATGATACCCGTGCTCGCCGATGAGACTGAGATCGGTCAGCGTCCGCAGGTCCTGGTTGAAAAGGTCGAAAACCGTTTGCAGCGCACCGGTTTCTAAAAGCTCATCCCGGTCGTGGGTGCGGGCGATCAGCTGCAGCTTGGAGGTGTGCTCGCTTAGGAATAGCTCGATGATTCTGCGGTGGTACTCCACCTGGGTCTGGAAAAAATTGAGCATGCGCTCGCGGGCGAACTGGCTGTAGTGCAGGTTGATGCCCCAGCCCACCAGCAGCAGCGGGACCAGGGAGCACAGGATGGTGAGCCACACGAACCGCCAGAACAGCCGAGAATAAGTGGTTTTACGCTCCGCGGCCATGTCTGGGATTTCGGGGACTTCGGATCCTTTATAGGCGATGTGAGGTTCCTTCACCTTGGTCTCCGCTCAGCTTCCAAGGCAGTTATTTTTAAAATCCCCCTGTCCCCCTTTTTCAAAGGGGGGAACAGAAGGAATGGAGCCGATCTAATTCGTTATCGCGAGGATGGCGCCGCGCGCCGCAGCCCGCTTCTCATGAAGTCCCATTCAAGTTCTCTTTGTGATGCTACAAGAAGCATGCCACGCATCTGACTCTGGCGGCGATCACGCTCATCGCCGGGAAACCAACACATGGCAAGCCTTGACCCCGACTTCCACGGATTTGTCGTTCCAAAGATAGTCCGATACGTGTCACCTGCAAGGTGACATGTATGGGTATTGCTTATTTCAGTACATCCCAGTAGCCGCTGTGGATCTCAATGGCTTTTTTTAGTGCGCCTATCCGGCCGGGGTTCTCCGCCGCAATATTTTGCAGGGTTTCGAGGTTAGACGGCGAGGGGCGGCAGAGGGCCTGGAGCACCCTGAGGCCGCACTCGCGGATGCCCTCGGCACTGTATCCGCCTTCCATGATGAAGGCGATCCGTTCCCCGCAGACCTCGGCGGCGATGTCCGTCAACAGCGCGGTCATCAGGCCGTAGCCCTCTGCCGAGACCCGCATTTCGGCCAGCCGATCGTGCAGCCAGAGGTCGAACCCGCAGGGTACCAGGATGATCTCGGGTTGATAGGCCTTGGCGAGGGGCCGGACCAAGAAGTGTAGGATGCACAAAAAATCCCCGTCGCCGTGCCCTTTGCGCAGCGGCACATTCACCGTGTAGCCCTCGCCCCTGCCGCGTCCCACTTCACCAAGTTTGCCCGTGCCCGGAAACCCCGGGAACTGGTGGATGGACACACAGAGCACTTCGTCCGTGTCGTAGAAGACCGCCTGGGCGCCGTTGCCGTGGTGGGCGTCGATGTCGATCACCATGATGCGCTTCAGGCCGTGGCGCCGCTGGAGATAGCGTGCCCCCAGGGCTGTGTTGTTGAACAGGCAGAATCCCATGCCGCGGTCCGGCTCGGCATGGTGGCCGGGCGGCCGGACGGCGGCGAACCCCCGTTGGATGCGGCCGGACCATATCTCCTCCACCAGGTTGAACACCGCCCCCGCCGCCAGGCAGGCCGTCTCGTAGGATTTCTCCGTGGTCTGGGTGTCGAGGTCGAAGGACGTCAGCGGCCGTCCGGCCGTCTGCGCGACGCGGTCGATGTAGGCGGGGGTGTGGACCCAAGCGAGCTCCTGCGGGGTCGCGGGCCGCGGGGCGATCAGCGTCAGCTTGCCAGAGAGCGTGGAGTCCTCCAGCACGGAGCGGATCGCTTCATAGCGTTTGGGGTTTTCCAGGTGGAACACGTTTTCGAGGTGGTGGGTGAACCGGTCGTCGCAGGCCACGCCGACGGCGGGGGGCGCCCCTGGGATGAACGCCTTTCGCACCGCGGGGTTCTGTGCGGCGACGGCGAGCAAGTGTTCGATGTCGGAGAGGCTCCGGCGGCAGCGCAGCAACCCGCGCGTGGCGGCGGTGGCGATGACCGGATAGGCGCGCGAAGAGAGCGCTGTTTGGGCCATGGCTTCCACCTGGGCGTGGAGCCTGCGCTCATGCTCATCCCGGCTGCGCCGGCGCAGCTGTTTGATGCGCTTCATAACGAGATCGGCGATTTCGATCGCCACCCGGGGGGGGAGGTCCGGCCGGTTTTCGGCCATGATCAGGATGGTGCGCAGCAGATCCGGGCTGGGCTTCGCGAGCACATACCGGTGGGGACCCTTGGACACAAATCCATGGTGTTCATAAAACCGGCGTGCACCGGCTTCGGAGTCCAAGACGATCTCTCGGGCCTTGCGGTAGACGGTCCGCCAGAGCAGCCAGGTCCCTGCCACCAGAAAGCGACCGACGCCGCGCGGCGGCGGCTCCTCGTCGTCGCTGCGCCGGCCCCGCAGGGTGGCGATGTACTTTATTTCAAGGCCGGCGTAGAACAGGGCGCTTTTCAAGGACAGGAAGAGCATCCCGACGATGCGGCCGTCCACCGCGCAGGTGAAGACCTGATGATCCTGGCCGCGCAGGAGGCAAGCGAGCAGGAAGCGAACGTGAAAGAATTCGAGATTGATGTCCGCCACTTGCATCAGGCTGCCCATGGTGAAAGCGAAGGGAGTGAAAAGGGCCTCGCGGCCGTCGTCGACCGCACCGCAGAAGATCACCCGGTCATCACTCGAGGAAGTCGGGGCTCCTTCGGCCGGTTTTTCCGAGCTCAGGCGGCTCAGAAGGGCGACCCGCTCATCCATGTCACCGGGCTTGCCCGCGTCCGATACCCGGCGGGCCCGTCGGATGGCGTTTTCGATCTCGTACTCCACCATCAGGCGGAGTCCCGCGCGCCGGACATCCCGCGCTGCTCGTAGAAAATCGCGCTCCCGTCGGCTCTCGATCAGCTCGCGCTTGCGAAGGAGTTCCCCGTACTTGATGAGCAGGCCGCGCTCGATGGGCGCCGTGCCCTCGTTGATGAAGACGAACTTCTTGACCCGGACCCTTTCCTTGTCGAACAGGAAATAAAAATCGGTACCGGCGTCGGCGTCTTCCGATGGGGCGGCGACCGCGATCCGGCCCATCCCGAGCAGTTCGTCCAATGTGCGCCCAATGGCAGGGGCCTGCTCCGAGATGGCGTCGACGGCCTGCTTGATGTGTTCGCGTTTGATCACGTCCGCTCACTCGGAGGAAGACCATGGTTTTAAGCTGGCTTCAGCGGCAGCTCCACCGCAAACGCCGCCCCGCGGCCGGACTCGTTGCGGGCCGAGAGGGTTCCGCCCAGCCGTTCGACGATCGTGCGGCTGATGGTGAGCCCCAGACCCAGCCCCTCGGGACGGGTGGTGTAGAGCGGCTCGAAGATTTTCTCGAAATCGCCCGGATGGATGCCGGTGCCGCTGTCGACGACCGTCAGAATCAATCGGTCCCCCTCCAGCCGGGAGCCGATCGTGATGTCGCCACCGTCCGGCGTGGCGGCGACGGCATTGCTGATGAGGTTCTGGAGCACCTGCCGCAGGCCGTCCGGATCGCTGCAGACCGTGGCGGCCGGATCGGGCGAATCGCGTTGCACGCGGATGCGCTTGAAGTGGAGCTCGCGGCGCATGAGGTCCAGAAGCTCGCCGATGAGTTCATGGATGTTCAGATCGATGCAAACCGGTCCGGCCGACGGTCGGCCCAAATCGAGGCCGCGCTTGACGGCACTTTCGCTGCGGTGGACCTCCGCTTCGATCTGATCGAGGGTGCTCCGGACCTCTTCGGGATCCGGCTCCGCCTGAGCGCGTTGCTTCCAGATCTCCCGCAGCCACTGCGCGGCGCTGTGGATATTGGCCAGGCTGTCCGTAATGTCCTCGAGAGCTCCCTGGGCCAGTCGGGCGGATGAGGCCAACTTGCTTGCGTGCTGCAGCTGCTGGTCGAGGAAGCGCATGGATCTGCGCTTGGACTCCAGCATGCGCACGAGTTTGTTGGTGGTGAGCATAACGGTCGGGATGATCAGGAGCGCGCCGAGGATGAAGGTGGACAGGCAGATCCAGCGAGCCCGGTCGAGGTCGGCAAAGATCTGCGCCCGGTTCATTTCCACGATGCTCACCCAGGGCACGTTTTTCTGCCAGGCCATG
>CAZEKN010000136.1:0-6673 GCA_964512755.1 uncultured Desulfatibacillum sp.
CCCTGTGGAACGCCGTTCTGATGGCGCTCATGATGACGACGGCCGTCGGTTTCGTTACCGGCGGCTTTCTGCTCCGCCACAAGGGGGCCTATTTCGCGCTGCTGACCCTTGCATTTAACTCGCTTTTTTATGCCGTAGCGACCAAGTGGCACAAAATTACCGGCGGCGACGACGGCCTGAGCATCACCCGCCCCGATCTTCACCTGGGCTTCACCACCGTCAAAATGTCCGTGCTGACGAATTTTTACTACGTAACCCTGGTGGTCATCGGCGCGGCGATTGTGTTTTGCTGGTACTTCACGAAAACGGCCATGGGACAAACAGTGCTGCTCATGCGTGAAAACGAGGAGCGCATGAAGTTTCTGGGGTACAACACGAACGTCAGCCGGTTGATCCTGTTTACGTTTACCGGGGCGCTCGCCGGGCTGGCCGGGGCGTTCTACACGCTGCATTTCCAGTTTGTTTCGCAGTCGGCCATCAGCGTCGACATGACCACGACGGTCCTGCTGATGACCTTTGTCGGAGGCACGGGAACATTCTGGGGGCCGATCCTGGGAGCCTTTGTCTACATCATCGTCCAAAACTACCTGAGCGACATCACCGACCGCTGGCCGCTCTTCATGGGCTTGATCTTCATCCTGATGGTTCTGCTGATCCCCGGGGGCCTTTCGCAGATCATCCATTCGATCCGGGACCTGTTTTCCAGGAAACGCGATACGGGCAAACCGGTCGCGGCAGAGGAGCCCTCTTCATGACGGAATACCTGCAGGTCCAAAACATCCATAAGGACTTCTCGGGTCTCAAGGTGCTCACCGGTGTTGATTTCGCGGTGAGGGAGAAGCAGCGGCACGCGATTATCGGCCCCAATGGGGCGGGCAAGACGACCCTCTTCAACATCATCAGCGGCCGGTTCCGGGCATCCTCGGGCGCCATCCTGTTCAAAGGGCAGGACATCTCCGCCAAACCCGCCTATATCCGCAACCGCCAGGGACTTTCGCGCTCCTTCCAGATCACCAACCTGTTTCAGGAGCTGACCGTCTTTGACAACATCCGTTCCGGCGTCCGTTCCCGGAACGGATTGCGTTACCATTTCTTCCGCAAACCCGACAACCATCGCCAGATCAAAGAGCGCACCGAAGCGATCGCCGAGGAGGTCGGCCTCCAAGAGGCCATGCACATTCCGGCCAGCGCCTTGTCCTATGGTCAGCAACGGGCGCTGGAGATCGCGATCACGCTTTCCACGGAACCGGAGCTGATCCTGCTGGACGAACCCACGGCCGGGATGACCCGTGAAGAAACGACACAGGCGATCCGAATGATCGATCGCGTCACGGCCGGGCGCACGCTGGTCATCATTGAACATGACATGGATGTGGTCTTTTCGCTCGCCGATACCATATCGGTCCTCCACTACGGCAAGATACTGGTATCCGACACCCCCGACCGAATCCGCCACGACCAGCGGGTGAAAGACGCTTATTTGGGAGAAGAATAGCCATGCTGGAAGTCAAGGACATCCACAGCTATTATGGGAAAAGCCATATTCTACACGGGGTGTCCCTTGAACTGAAGGAGGGAGAATTGGTCTGCCTCCTTGGGAGGAACGGGGTCGGCAAGTCGACAACGCTGAAAAGCATCATGGGCATTGTTCGCCCTTCGCGGGGGAGCATCCGGTTCGACGGGCAGGAGTTGGTCGGCCGACAGCCCTACCAGATCGCCCGAATCGGCGTGGGCTATGTCCCTGAAGACCGACGGATTTTCAGAAGCCTTACGGTTCACGAAAACCTGCTGATGGGGATCCAGAAGACGACCAACGGCAGCTCGTTGGAAGGGGCCTGGACCATTGAAAAGGTATACGGGATCTTTCCCAATTTGCAGGAACGGCGCAGCAACAAAGGCAGCCACCTCTCAGGCGGCGAACAGCAAATGCTGACGGTCGCGCGGACTCTCATGGGCAATCCTAAGCTGATCCTGGTCGACGAGCCCACGGAAGGCCTTGCCCCGCTGATCGTGAAAGACGTGCTGGAGATGCTTGCGACCGTCCGGAAGTCCGGCGTAACGGTCCTAATGGTTGAGCAGAACTTCAAGGCCGCCATCAAATTAGCCGACCGGTTCTACATTATGGCCAAGGGGCAGATGGTTTTCGAAGGGGATACGGCCGCCCTGCTGGCGGCGGAGGACGTACGCAAGAGCTACCTGGAAGTCTGAAATCACTTTTTTACTCAACACAAAGGGAGGGTCATGATGAAAACGCGAAAGTACAGTTGTGGATTTCTGGCAGTTGCTCTGATGCTGGCCTTGCCGCTTACCGCAGCGGCTCAGGGCACCATCAAAATCGGCGCCACCGAACCTCTTTCGGGGACCTTCAAGGACATCGGCGAGCGCTACCTTGAAGGCGTGCAGTACGCCGCAAAGGTCATCAATGAGAGCGGCGGGCTTTTAGGCAAGAAGATCGAAGTCATCCCCATCGATTCGGAGTTGAAGCCGGACGTCGCCACCCGCAAGGCCCAGGCCCTGATTTTAAAGGATGAGGTCAAGTTTTTCTGCGGTGGAACCGGAAGCTCGGTCGGCGCGGCCATGGCCCAGCTGGCGGAAAAAGAAAACGTGATCATGTTCACCTACGGCATGGACGCCGCCAGCATGACCGGCGAGAAGTGCAACAAGAATTTTTTCCGGCCGGGCGGCAGCACGGACGGCCGTTCGTTCGCACTGGCCCAGATAATTGCCCAAAAAGGTTACAAGGCCGTCGGCATCATCGGCCAGGACTACTCGTTCGGGCATGAAGCCGTCGCGGCCTTTAAAAAGAAGCTGGCCCAGGTGAGCCCTTCCGCCAAAATCGTCGCCGAGATCTTCCATCCGGCGGGAACCAAGGATTTTGCCCCGTACGCGAGCCAGCTGGTCGCCGCCAAGCCCGATGTCATTTTTACGCCCAACTGGGGCAATGATCTGACTCTGCTGTTAAAGCAGGGCCGGCCCCTGGGAATGAAACAAAAGGTTTTTTCCTACTACATCAACGACGAGGTGATGATCTCCTCGCTTGGGGATGACAGCCTGATTTTGGGAGACATGGGCGCCGAGATCTATGCGCTCAGCATCCCCACGGCGAAAAACCAGGAATTCATCGCCAAGTTCCACAAGGACAAGGGCTACTATCCCACCTGGCTGCGCGGCAAAGCCTATACCGCCACTCTTTTCTGGGCCGAGGCGGTCAAGAAGGCAGGCACCACGGATGTGGCCGCGGTCATCAAGGCCTGGGAAGGGCTTTCTTTCGATGGCCCCGCCGGCGTCTGGACGATGCGGGCCTGCGATCACCAGGCGCAGGTTCCCTACTGGGCGCTCGAGATCGTCAAGGAGAACAAATTCTTCAAGCACGCCTTCATCGGGCCGGCGACCGAGATTCCGGCGAAGGATGTCGAGGTGCCCTGCGCTGAAACGGGCTGCAAGATGGCCAAGTAGGTTCGGCGGCCAGCGAGGGCCTGCTGGAGCAAACGATGCTTCAGCAGGCCCTCGGCAGGCCCTGTTTGACTGGGCCTTGCTCTAACGAGAATTTATTCTTCCACACTGCATCTGAAACGCATTCCGAGGAAAACCACACGATGACCACCTTGATCACAGGCGGAGCCGGCTTCATCGGGTCTTATGTCGCGCGGCAGCTGATCGCCGCAGGTGAACGGCCGGTGCTCTTTGACGTTGCTGCCGTCCAGGGCCCGCTCTCAGAACTGCACGAACACTTCATCTTTGAGCAAGGGAATCTGGCGCGCTGGCCCGAGCTGATGGACTGCGTCGAAAAGCATGCCGTCGAACGAATCTTCCATCTCGGCGGGATGCTGTCCCTGCCCTCGGAGAACAACCCGGGGGCCGCTTTCGATGCGAACGTCATCGGCACCTACAACGTCCTGGAAATCGCGCGGATCAAAAAGCTGCGGCAGGTCGTCTACGGGAGCACCATCGCGACCTACAGCAAGGATATCCCCGGAATCGAGATCGACGACCGCACCATTCAACGGCCATCCAGCTTTTATGGAGTTTCGAAAACTTTCGGCGAGCTGCTGGGACGGTTTTATCACCGCAAATACGGACTGGATTTTCGCGGCGTCCGGCTGCCGTCGATTGTCGGCCCCGGCGCCCGGACCGCGCATATGTCCATCTACAATGCCTGGGCGATCGAATACGCCATCAAGGGGCTGCCGTATGTTCTCAAATGCGACCCGGCCACCCGCTGCCCGGTGCTCTATTTCAAAGACGCCGCTCAGGCCCTCATCGACCTTTCCGCGGCCGAAGCGTCCCGGATTCAAACCAGAATCTACAACATCGCCGGGATCTCGCCGGCTTTCTCAGCGCAGGAGTTGGTCGAAATCATCCGGCAGCAGGTTCCGGGAGCCCGGCTCGCGTTTGAGCCCGACCCCGTCGTGGTGGAGCTTCTGCGTGAACTGGGAGCACTGAAGATCAACGACGATTGCGCCCGGGCCGAGTGGGGCTGGCAGCTCGCCTATCCCCTGGAAGCGATGGTCGCAGACTTTGTCCATGAATTCGAAACCAACCGAAACCATTACCTGTAAGAGCGAGAGCCCCCTATGAACAAGCGAATCGTCACCGCCGCCCTGACCGGTGCCATCCACACCCCCAGCATGTCGCCGTATCTGCCGGTCACCCCCGAGCAACTGATCGAGGAAGCCGTGCGGGTATCCGAGGCAGGCGGCGCGGTCGCGCATGTCCACGTCAGAGATCCGCAAACGGGGCTGCCCAACGCGGATCAGGCGATTTACCGGCAGATCGCCGAAGAAGTGAAACGCCGCTGCGACATTATCTTGTGCTTCACCACTGGAGGAAAACTCGGAGAGCCGGTGGAAAACCGGGTCCGGGTCGCGTCAAACCTGAAACCCGAGCTGACGTCCTTGAACGCCGGATCGCTCAACTTTGCGCTCTTTCACATCGCCGGCCAGGTTAAGGAGTGGAAGCACGAGTGGGAAAAGCCCTACCTCGAAGGAACGGAGGACTTCATCTTTCCCAACACCTTCAAGACGATGCGCCAATATCTTGAAATCATCTACGCCAATGGCGCCAAACCGGAGTTCGAGATCTACGACACCGGCATGATCAACAACCTGGCATTTCTGCTCCAGAAGGGCATCGCCCAGCGGCCGGTTTACCTGCAATTCGTGTTGGGCATCCTGGGCGGCATCCCCGCCAGCTTTGAAAACCTGGTGTTTTTGGTCGACACCGCCCGCAAGCAAATCGGCGAGTTCCAATTTTCCGTCTGCGCCGCCGGCCGTCACCAGATCCCCATGTGCACGGGCGCTCTCATCATGGGCGGCCACGCCCGCGTGGGGCTCGAAGACAGTCTCTATCTCGGCAAGGGGGTCCTGGCCAAGAGCAGCGCCGAACAGGTGGCCAAGATCGTTAAAATTGCCCGGGAGCTCGGGCTCGAACCGGCCACACCGGATGAAGCCAGAACGATTTTGGGACTAAAGGGCATCGCGCACGTCAATTTTTAGGCATCGGCCGCCGATCGCATCGCGGGGCTGCGGCCTTATTTTTGGACTATTTACGACGTCATCTTATTTGATTTCACCTCTTCCCGATGCTATAGAATTGGCGCTTGCCTGCAATTCAATCAATCCTCGACGCTTACGTGAGCCATGAAAAAGTCGCTTTACGAAAAAATGAAACCCCTGTTCCCCCTCATGGCGCACGATTACCGCGAGATCGATCCGCTCGAGGAGCTGATCTACCGGCTGGCCATGGGCAACACCTTCAACGCCCGCGTGGTGGGGCTGGAGCCCATCAAACGCTTCCGGCGCGAAAGCCCCAACTGCGCCATCACCTTCAAGCCCAACCACCTCAGCGAGGCCGACTTCGTCGTGCTGGGAGTGCTTTTCCGGCAGAACGGAATGCGAGTCCTGATGGAGGGCGGCAACAACCTTTTCATTGAAGAGATCGACATCTTTCGGGATGTCCTCCCAGCGTTGATCGACCCCAAATTCCAAAAGCTCGCCGAAGTTCATCAGCTCACCATCGGCCAGTACCTTGGCCGGCGCGGGGCCTTCAAGGTCTTCCGCAACCCGGTAACGCTGACGCAGCCCAACGGCACGGACATCAAGCTCGGCCGCAAGGACATCCTTTCTCTCAGCCGGGCCTACCGTCAGCACCTGGTGGAGGGCCGGGAAATGTACTTGACGTTTCCCGGATATTCCGCCATCCGGTCCAGCCTGCTGGATCTTTTGAAAATGAACGGAACCAAAACCGGCCGCAGCTACACCGGCAAGATCGACGGGTTTCACCACCTGCCGTTCCAAATGGACATCGAGGCCGCGGTTGATTCCGGAGAGGAAGTCGCCATCGTGCCCATCAACCTGGCCTATGAACGCGTGCTCGAGGATGAAAACTTTCAGGAGCTGACCCGCATGCATGAAGCCGGCGTCAGCCCGCAGGAAATCTACGTTCAGGACATGGGCTACATCATCCGCCGCTTCTGCGCCGACAAGCGCAAGGTCCATCTTTCGCTCAAATTCGGCGAACCGCGGAAAATAGACGTCCGCGCCCTGCGAGGCGACGTTCTCGGCACCAAGATCAAATTCGCCGCCCACACCTATGCTAAGGAAACCTTCGAGCGGGTCATGGGCATGCAGCCCGTGTTTCCGGCGAACATCTATTTTTCGGCCTTTGACGAGCA
>CAZEKN010000137.1:0-6663 GCA_964512755.1 uncultured Desulfatibacillum sp.
GCTTTCTCAAGCGCCGGAGCCATATCATCGAGCGCGGTTGCAGAGAAGAAACCACTTGAACGAGGTGCGGCCGTCGCGCCTCCGATTCGCACGCCCGGAGAATGGCGCGGCTGAAGGCGATGGAGCGCGGCCATCCGGCGCTGGGGGGCAGGGGGACCTGCTGCAGGTCGATCTGATCGAGAAACTCCTTTGACAGGGGGGACGCCTCGTCGCCGGCGTGCGCTTGCGCTTCGGCATCGTGGCGCTTCTTGGATTTCGCCGTGCCGGCGAGGACCCGAACCGCTATACCGCGTTTTTGGAGGCCCGGGATATAGCGCAGAAACCGCAGCTGCGCCCCCCCGTGGGTCGGGAAAAAGTGGGTGGAGGCCAGCAGAAGTTCGATGTTCCGATTCTCGGTCATGGGCGCACCGCTCAACCGCTGATCTCGAAAAACTGCCCGAGGACCTGGCGGACGTTCACCGCCCTGGAGCGGCCGAGGACCCGTTGAAAACGCCGGCTACGATCCTGGATGTCCGCGAGGCTGATCGCCGGATAACGATGCCGCTGAAATTCCGGTTTGTTGTGCGACCCGGGAAGCCGTTCCTTCGCGCGCTTGACCAGCCTCCGGCCGACGGCCCAGGCCCGACCCTGAAGTCGCTCATACGCGGAGGTTCGGGCCGAGTCGGCGGGCATCGTTTCCAGGACATCGACGATGCGTTCGCACGCGAGGCGGCCGGTGCAGGATGCCACATGGTGTTCAATGAGCCGGCGCCGTTCCTCGCCGCCCGCGGCGCCGAGCCGCCCCTCGAGAATATCCCTCAAACGGTTCAGCAGCTCCGCCATGCTGAAACACTCGTGGCTGGCGAGGTTCGGCAGTCGATAAAAGCCGTAATCGTAGTCGGCGTCGACCACCGCCCGATAGCTGACGGCGGGCACGCCGGCAATGGTGGCCTCGAGCCCCGTCGTGCATCCGTTGTGGATCACGCCGCGGGTCGCCAAGAGCCATGGCACAATATTGCCCGCATTGGTCACGTGGACGCGGCGGCAAGAAGCGGCGATCCGCCGGTACACGTCGGGGTTCTCCGTCGGGTGCGGCCGCACGACGATATTCAAATCCGGGAACTCCCGCTCCAGCTCGGGGATCATTTTCTGAAACGCGCCGAACACCCCTTCCTTGAGACGGTGAAGGCCGTGGGCGTATTCGCGGGTCATCCCGAAGGCGGCCCGACCGAACTTGGGCTCTCGGCCCGCGGCGGTATGGGGGCGAAACAAATTCTGGACCGGCGAGAAGGCGTTGACATGGTTGAAGTTGGTGTTGACCAGCAGAAACTCCCCGTACTGATTGCGGATTCTTCCCGCCTCCTCGTCGTAGTAGCCGCGAATGTCCGGGCGCAGCAGATCGCAGCGCGGGTTGCCGGTCACATGAATCGGCGTGTCGGGCGGAAAATGCGGGTAGTTCCGCCAGAGATCGGCGCTGTCCTGACCCCAGGCGAAAAAGTGGGAAACCATTTGGGTCGACACCGGCGAAAGCCGCCGCGAGTAATAGATCTCGGGCGGCAGGTGGACGAGCGCCTCTTCGTCCCAGGCCACCACCCGGCCGCCGAGCCGCTGCATGATCTTGAACATGCTGTCGCTGGCGTCCGTCATGCTTTTCGAAACGTAGATGCCTCCCGGAAAGCTCGAAATATGGAAATGGATTTCGCGCCTGAAGCCGAGAATGGAGGTGAAGCCCCTGTCGGCGGCCACGCAGGCCAGCAGCAATTTTGGATCCAGCTCGCGGACCTGGTTTTCCACCGGGATGATCAGCGTCGGCTTAGGGGTCATCGCCCTTCTCCTGCAGGGTTCATGCGGGACTGATCCGGAAGATGGTGGCCGTCACAGGCTCCACCGCCAATGGCGTGGGATCTCCCAGCATGCGTTGGAATCGCGACAGCCGCTCTTTCACCTGCTCGATGGAGATACCGGGGTATCGGTGGCGCTGGAACTCCGGTCGGTTGTGAGAACCTGGTA
Source organism: uncultured Desulfatibacillum sp. (assembly GCA_964512755.1). Taxonomy (GTDB): domain Bacteria; phylum Desulfobacterota; class Desulfobacteria; order Desulfobacterales; family SpSt-501; genus SpSt-501. The sequence continues at coordinate 1,990 of CAZEKN010000137.1, forward strand.
GTTTTGCTTTAACACGACGCAGGATTCGCAGCCCGTTGGCGATGGTCCACCGTTCCAAAAGGCGAAGCCAGCCAGGCCCGATCGAACGGGACTGGTCGGCTGCTATTTGGGTTAGGACCTCCACAATCCGTTCACACGCAAGCGGTCCTTCCTGACCTGCCAGGTGGTGCTGGAGCATGCGTTGAAGATCCGGCCCGTCGGGTGAGCCGAGCGACCCCTCCAGAATCTTCTCTATCGTGCTTATGAGCTGATCCAGCGAGAAACACGGATGGCTGAGTGCATTGGGCAGTTGGTAAAACCCGCTGTCATACGTGTCGTTGACGGTGGCGCGGTAGGTTATGGCCGGGATTTGCATGACGAAGGCTTCGACGCCTGTCGTGCAGCCGTTGTGGATCAGTGCCTTGGCGCAGAGCAGCCAGGGAACCACGTTGCCGTCGTTCGTGACGCGCACCCGCCGGCAGTGCATGGCGATTTGCCGATAGGCCTCATGGCTTTCCGTGGGGTGGGGGCGGACGACGACAAGGTAATCCGGAAAGCGCTGTTCAATCTCTGGAATCATGCGCTTAAAATCTTCAAACACCGCCTGCTTATGGTCTCGGAGTCCTTCCGCATATTCACGGCTCATGCCCCGCGCGGCTCGGCCGAAACGCGGTGTTTGACCCAGGCGATTTATCGGCTTGAAAAGATTCATGTCTGCGCCGAAGGCGTTAATGTGGTTGAAATTGGTGTTTACAAGAATGAAATCTCCGTAGGTGCTTCGAATGGTCTCCATTTCATCGGCATAGTAGCTGTGCAGCTCCGCGCGCAACATGTCGCTGCGGGGATTTCCGGTGACATGGATAGGCATGTGGGGCGGCAGATGAGGGTAGAGCCTCCACAGTTCAGCGTTCTCTTCGCCCCACGCAAAGAGGTGCGTAACATAGCGGATGGCACGGGGGTTCAGGCGGCGCGAAAAATAGGTTTCCGGCGGCAGATGCACCAAGGCTTCCTCGTCCCAGGTGATAATGTCATGACCGAATTTGGATGCCGCCCAAAAGAACAATAGGCTACGGACGGTCATGCTTTTGGACAAATATATACTGCGGGGAAATGCGTCGATGCGCATCTCCATCTCGCGCCGGGAGCCGATCACGGACGAAAATCCCTGTCTCGCGGCGGTGCAGGCGAGCAGTAGTTTCGGGTCAAGCTCGCGGACCTGATTTTCAACGGGAATCAACAACAATGGGGTGACGGCGGACATCAGCCGGGCATCCTCCTAAACGGAATCATCGCACGAACCATGATCGCAGTCAGCTCGCAAGCCGTTATTTAAAAAAGTTTCTGTATAGCATGTTCCACCTAAGAATACCAGTAAATATAGCCCCTTGGGATGATTCAGCGGCTGATCGGTTAGGCAACTGATCCCGATAAAGGCGAAGCTGCCCAATACAAATAAAAAAACGTCAAGGCCCATATCGCCTTTACGCTGGCAGCGTATCAGTTGCTGAACGAGTTTGAAAAAGAATATCATATAAAATAATAAGCCGATCATGCCCAACTGGACAAGGATATCTAAAAAAAAATTGTGAAAATGGGTATACTTTGCAATTTTGTCGGTATGTGTATCGTAAATCAATCGAAGGTGAACCGATGATACACCGGGTCCATATCCGAAGATAGGTTGTTTTTTCCAGAGTTCCCAGGCATTTTTATACAAAAATAATCGTTCGGAAATACTCCTATGAGTACCGGATATGGAATTCCAAGAGGTTTCCCCGTGGATTACGCTCAAAAAATTAGCTTCGGGCAGTCTAGTTTTAATAACCGAAATAAAATTAGTTAACGAAAAAGCAACAATTAGAAAGGCGGTGATTGCGATCCAGTTCCTGATTTTAAACTGGTGTGTTCGGTATAAATGAAAGACAGCAATCGGTAACGATATAAAAAATGTTCCAATCAAGGCCGACCGCGATTGCGATAGAACAATTCCTATCGCGCTCACGCTGAGGATGACAAACCATAAAAAAACTCTCGCTGTTTGCCTTAATCTGAATTTGGGAGGACCCCATAACTTTCGAAAAAGCAGAATACAGGCAAGAAATATGATAGCACACCATACACCGTATACGGAAGCCGGAGAACCGAACTCAATCCGTTCCGCCCCAGTCCAATATAAATGAGCTTTTCCGATGATCGAGGACCAATTTTGCTGACGAAGGATTTGTGATAGGAAACCGGTCATCATGGCGATCAGAAGATAATGCCACTGGCCACGCAGGTTCGCCATCCAGTATGAGGCTAAAATGACCAGAAAAAATGTAAAACCATAAAAAGCTGCATGATTCATTATCAGCTCATGGTATTCCGTGAACTCGATCGCCGCAACGATTGCTCTGGCTAATACGAAGATCAAGAAAAATGTTGCGATCAAGAAGAGGTTGTGCCGGATGAGCCATTTTCGGAAAGATGTGAATTTGAAAATGGTTGCTAATATCATGAAAACAAGACCGTCCTTGACGACTGCCTGCTTATAAAATATCCCGAACGAAAAGGCATACAACCCGAATACGCCCCCCCTGTCGACCCAACGGTTCAGATTCGGTGACTCGAGTATTGAAAGGATGCGCTTGAACACAAATTTGTGTCTCTTTGAGGGTTGACTGTTAATGAAAAATAGGGATTCCCAGAAACCCATGGCAGATTGCGCCGATTACCGCGAAGGCTGGCACTCTTTCGTCACTTTTTGAGGGAACTTTTCATGACAGATGTAAAGCATGCCCATCTCTCGGGTCAAAATAAAAAGGTTGTTCATAAGGGAGGTGGCGGAAAAAATACAAATTGGAAATTTTAAAAATGCCAGCGTTATCTTTTTCAATGCTTTTTTTTTCCGGTGACGGACCTGAACGGGAGACCCATGTTTTTTTAATAGCCGCATGGCATATATCCCATTTAGGAGCGCCTCCCGCAACAGACCAGTAGCCGACAAGCGATGAGATTCATAATTTTTGTGAATTACCGAATCCTCCGAACGGGCGAATTTAAAATGTTTGCTTGCAGCCCTGATAAAAAAATCAGTGTCCTCAAGTCGTTCAAACTCGGGCAAAAATACAAATCCGTCGTTGTGCAGGCGTTCAAACACGCTGCGGCCAATAAGGACATTAAAAGTGGAAACGCCCCTCGGAGTGGAATATTTGGTTAAACCCTCTGCGGGCGACGTTTTGAAAAAAACGGAGTTTCGTAGCCAATCCGGCCAATCCAGGTTGACGACCGTTTTGCCGATCCCATAAACGATATCAGCTTGAGTCTTGATCTGTATCTCCAATAAATGATGGAGCCAGTCTGGAGCCGGCAGGTCATCATCATCAATGAAAGCAACAAAATCAATCTTTCGAGCCATTGCCTCGGCAACCGCCCGGTTTCGCGCAAAAGGCCTTCCCCGTCTGGGTTCTTCGACGAAAAGCACCCTGATCGGGACGGCGGCCGATGCCTTTTCATAAATGCTGCGGGTACGCCCATCGGGATCGTTGTCGACCAGGATGATAAGAAAATCGGCGGGAGAACGCCCGCCGAGGTGGATTTGTCCCAGAGACGCGAGCAGCCGCTCAACCATGTTGGGCCTCCCGCATGTGCAGATGCAGATGGCCACTTTGGGCAAGTAATCTTGGGGCATTTTCAATCGGCCTCTTGCTCCGCCGGGAAGATGAAGGGGTTGCCCTTTAAAATGCCGTCGCAGATGATATCCAACCCCCGATCGTTTCCAGGTTTCAGAGGGTCGAGTGTTTGCAAGGTCAATTTGTAAAATGGCCATTCATCGATGAGATCGATGAATGACAGAGGAATCATGCGTCTGAAAAAATAGTGGAACGCATATTTCCGTGCCCGCATGGTGAGGGCCTCATCCAATCTGGTTGCCAGTGGCAGCCGGTCCAGTATCCCGAAATAGTCCTTGATGCTGCTGGCATCAAGGGTGATCCCCTTGTTGCGGATCCATGCCTCCCCCGCCACAATGACGGGGATGCCCAGGCTTGTCAACTCCACGCCCGTCTTGGTGCCGTAGATGATAACGGAGTCGCATTTCAGCATGGCGGCATAGGTGCTGAGCGAGCTTTCCGGGGGGATGATAAATACATTGCGGGGCAGGGTAGGAAAGCGCTGGGTGATTTCTGGTATGACGGGTTGGCGTGAAGGGATGTCTCCGGACATTTCAGCCGGGTGCACCCGAATGAGGAGTTGAAGATCGCTCCGCCTGGAGAAATACTCGATAGTCCGCATCACCCAGTCGAGCATGTTCGGGAACGCATTGGTGGGGTAATGCAGCTGTGCGTCCCATACGACGTTGGTCAACAGACCAATGCAGGGCTTCGAAAAATCGATGCCGGGCAGGAATTCCGCGGGCAGCTCCACCTGGGGGTTCTTGTGCACGAAGGAGATCCAGTCCTCTGTGCCGCGCCAGCGAGATTTGAGGTAGGTCATCAACCTGGATTCCAGTGTTTCACTCCACGGTAGGTTCTCCCAGGCCTCAACCGGCTCGGCCATCATCGTGTGGTGATAGGTATCCGTGTGGCTGAAAATAAAGGTTCGCTTGCGGTAGGCGGTCAACCAGTTGACCACTCGGATATGGTTGCGCCGAGCCACTTCACCGACGATACCTTCAGGAACATAGATGCCGTGATAAAACACGGCGCAGCCGAAATG
>CAZEKN010000138.1:0-6653 GCA_964512755.1 uncultured Desulfatibacillum sp.
AAAACACCACCGGACCTTTCTTCTGGATATTGGGAAAATATAGCCAGAGTCTGATAATTACCGCTTCCGGCCCTTTCTTGCGCACATTCCCAAGGTGCCGAACCGCTTGAGCTCGAAGGTGTAAAGCAGATCGAGCTGTGCCTTCGTGAGTTCCTCCCTCAGCTCGATGCCGGCAAAGCGGTCGTGCGTCGGGTGTGCGGTGAGTCGGCGGGTGAGGAAATTCTGGTAGAGCGAAGGGTAGTACTCCTCGAAGTAGTAGAGCCCATCCGGCTTCAGAACTCGATGGATTTCGGCCAGGCCGTCGCGCCACGCGGGCACGTGGTGGAGGAAGCCGAAGCCGAAAACGGCATGTGCCGTTTCGCTGCGGAAGGGCAGGCGAGCGGCGTCGCCGACGCAGAACCGGGGTGGTGGTGACGCTCCATGGGAAAGCCGGATCCGGGCCAGCCTTACCATGCGCAGATCAATATCGGTCAGGAATAGCCGCCGTGGGTTGAACTGCCGCGCGAGCATCCGTGCGCCGGCGCCGGCACCGCAGCCGATCTCGATGATGTCCGCGCCCGGACCAAGGGGCATCACCGCCCGAAACCACCGGACTACGAGCGCCAGCATGGCTTGACGCAGAGGGCTGTTCACGAACCAGCGCTCGAGCCGACCGAGTTTCATCCGCCCCATCCCGTGCAATATCACACACCCGACGGGCCGGAGCCTCCGTCCGGCGGCGTGTTGGTACACGTGCGTGCCGGTTAAATAGATAGCACTTACTTCACCGCCAGGTGGGCCACGGCAATGCCGTTGGTGAAGCTGCGGTAATCCACCCGGCGGTATCCGACCTGCCGCAGCATGTCCGCCAGTTCGTGCGGCAGCGGGAACATGCGGATGGATTCCGGCAGGTGGGTGTAGGCCTTGCGGGAGCCGGCAATCAGCTCTCCTAAAAACGGCATGATGTAGAACGAGTAGAGGTCATAGAGCCAGCGGAAGACCGGCCAGACCGGCCGGGAGAACTCCAGGCACATGAGCCGGCCGCCGGGTTTGAGCACGCGGTACATTTCGGCGAACCCCTGCCGCATGTGGACGACATTGCGGATGCCGAAGCCCACCATGGCGGCGTCGAAGCTGCGGTCGGGGAAGGAGATCACCTCGGCATCGCCCTGGACATGCCGGATGGGGGCGTTCTGCGTTCCGTTCCCGGCTTTGTGCATCCCGGCCTCTATCATGGCGCGGTTGATATCGTAGATGACGACCTGCCCGCGGGGACCGAGCCGCCGGGCGGCCAGGATCGCCAGATCGCCGGTGCCCCCGCATACGTCCAGCACGCGCTCTCCCGCCTGCAAGCCCAGCATGCGCACGCTGGCACGCTTCCAGGCGTGGTGGATCCCGAAGCTCAGCAGCGTGTTCATGAAGTCGTAGACATCGGCCACCGAGTTGAAGTGCTTGACCACCCGTTCGGCCTTTTCGCGGGCCTGAACGCGCTCGAAGCCGAAGAAGGCTTCATCGGCGGCCGCCGGGTCCGGGCCTGCCGGGTCGATCTGGCGCCGCCGCTGGCTATCGTTGAGCCACGTCTTACTGCTCAGGGGCATGGGTGCTTCCTATCCGGTCCAATCCGATGCACGATGCATGGCGGGCTCAGGCCGCAGGCGCCGGCTCCGAGAGGGCGGGCAGCGTATCGGTCACCTGGGCCATGAGCTGCTTCAGTTCATCGCCTTCGATGGTTTCTTTCTCCAGAAGCACGGCGACCGATTTTTCCAGAATGTCACGCCGGCCTCTGAGAAGGTTCAGGGCGCGCTCGTACTGGGTGCCGATGATCTCCTTGATCTCCTGGTCGATTTCTTCAGCCGTGGCCTCGCTGTACTCCCCCGGCCCTTCCGGAATGGGGCTGAGAAACTGGGCGCGGCGCTGAGAGGCGTAGTAGACCTGGCCGACCTTGCTCATGCCGTATTCTTTGACCATGCTGCGGGCGATGTCGGTCGCCCGCGACAGATCGTTGTGGGCGCCGGTGGAGATGTCGCCGGAGACGATCTCCTCGGCGGCGCGGCCTCCGAGCAGCGTGGCGATCTTGTTTTCCAATTCGGTCTTGCTCATGAGGAAGCGGTCTTCGGTGGGCACCTGCATGGTGTAGCCCAGGGCCGCGATGCCGCGCGGGATGACGGTGATTTTCTGGACCGGATCGGTATCCGGAAGCGACATCGCCACGATGGCGTGCCCGAGCTCGTGGTAAGCCACGACCTTCTTTTCCTTGGGGTTGATGACGCGGTTCTTCTTCTCCAGCCCCGCCACCACCCGTTCGACGGCTTCCTGAAATTCGGACATGCCGGCCTGATCTTTGTCGCGCCGCACGGCCAGCAGCGCGGCCTCGTTCACGATGTTGGCCAGGTCCGCGCCGACCATGCCAGGGGTCATGTTGGCAAGTTTCTCGATGTCGAGGCTTTCGTCGTATTTGATCTTCTTGAGGTGCACCTTCAGGATGGCCTCGCGGCCCCTGCGGTCGGGGCGGTCCACCAGCACCTGCCGGTCGAAACGCCCCGGACGCAGCAGGGCCGGATCGAGGATCTCCGGCCGGTTGGTGGCCGCAAGCAGGATAACGCCCACCTGGGGGTCGAAGCCGTCCATCTCCACCAGCAGCTGGTTGAGCGTCTGCTCGCGTTCGTCGTGTCCGCCCATCCCCCCGATCCCCCGCGCCTTGCCGAGGGCGTCCAACTCGTCGATGAAAATGATGCAGGGCGCCTTGGCCTTGGCCTGGGTGAACAGGTCCCGCACCCGTGCGGCGCCCAGGCCGACGAACATTTCCACGAACTCCGAGCCGCTCATGCTGAAGAAGGGCACCCCGCTCTCACCGGCGACGGCCTTGGCAAGCAGGGTCTTGCCGGTTCCCGGCGGTCCGACCAGCAGAACGCCGCGCGGCATCTTGCCGCCGATCCGGGTGAACCGATCCGGTTGCTTGAGGAACTCGATCACTTCCTGGAGTTCGAGCTTGGACTCGTCCACACCGGCGACATCCTCGAAGCGCACGCCCACCTCGTCTTCCATGTAGATCTTGGCCTTGTTCTTGCCGAGCGACATGAAGCCGGGTTGCTGGCCCTGCATGCGCTTCATCAGAAAAAACCAGATCCCTACAAAGAGAACAATCGGAAAGATCCATGAGAACAGATCGCGCACGAAGGTGGATTCGATCTCGCCCTTGAACTGAACATTGTGGCCGGACAGGAGATCGGAGAGCTCCGCGTCGACCCGGATGGTCCGAAACGGCAGGCCCGCATCGCTGGTTTCTCCGGGGCCCCTGATCCGGCCTTGAATGATGTTCGAGGTGATGGCCACTTCGGTGACCCGGTCTTCGTTAAGAGCCTTCAAAAACTCGCTGTAGGAGATGGTTTTGATGGAAAACGCCGAGAAAATCGCGTTTTGAATGATCAGCACTACCCAAACGCCCAGCAGGACGTACCACATGGAAAACTTATGGTGCTTCTCCATTTGCCCTCCTTTTAATCCGATCGCCCGCGCCGGGGCCCCCGGAACGTCCACCTAAACGCGGTTAACATAAGCCACCCCCGGTGAAAGCGCAACGGCTTTCCCAGGCCCCCGCGGCGGGATGCAGAAGGGCTACACCCCTGCGGCCCGATCGGCACGAGCCGGCGGCGCGCTGATTTTTCTCAAGTTCAGGGAGAAGGACGCGATAACATAAACAGGCAGGATCGCTTCCCCTCCAGCCCGGGGGGAGAGGAGGCCCGTATGGTCAGCGGTCAATCGGTCAATTTCTGCAAGCCCGCACAGATCTCGATCTGCACGGCGGCCAACCAAAAGGAACAAGCCGTCTGCCGCTTTTTCGAGAAATCCCGCCATGCCGAGCGCTGCATGTACTTCGTCTTCAACGAGTATTGCGATTGTCTGAAAGCCCAGCTCAACGCCTCGATGCGCCCGTGAACCCCTCGGCGGGTGGGGGGGATGTCATGGGGTCGCGAACTTTCTGGCCAGATCGTTGTCGATGACGTAGATGCAGACCTCCTTGGCGCCCTGTTCGTTGTAGCGGTATTTCTTCCCGAGGTTGGCCATCAGGTAGGCCACATCCTCCCGGATCTTCTTGTCGTAGGTTCTAAACGTTTCTTCGTTGAAGTCCTTGATGGCCCTGCGGAAATTTTCATTCTCAAGCAGCGGGTCCAGGACTTTCTCCTTGAGGTTGTGGACGTAACGGTCGCGTAGGTCCTGAAAGAGCTGGGTCTGGGCGATGGCGAGCCCTTCCAGCATCATTTCCTGGGTAAGCGTGCGGCTGGTGTATTCGCGCTGGGTCTCCTGGCGGAATTCCAGGCGCTGGAAATGGGTGGCACCGGATCCGATCAGGCGATACTCGACGCCGCTCAGGAAGTCCTCGGTGATCTCCAGCCGCTCGCCGGTGAACGTGCAGGTCGCCGACACGCCGACCTCGAAGTTGATGGCGAACAGATAGTTCTGAATCTCCCGCGCGATTTGCTCTTCGTTGTAGTAATAGAGCGATTCTTTGACCTCCTGCAGCACCGTGTAGTCGTACATCCTCAGAAGGGAGTCCAGAAAGCCCTGGGGGATGAGGTCGCGCACCTCCTTGTGGACCTTCGTGAAAAACTTGCACAGGTCCGACATGCTGATCAGGTTGTCGTCTTTGGCGTAGGTTGAAAAAAACTCGTTGAATATTTTGATCGAGTCTCTTCCGGATATGCCGAAGTCGCCTTCGGTTTCCGAGTCGGCGATGATCCGGCGCCGCCGCTTGGCGGTCAACCTCTTGCGGTCTTCTTCCGACAGCCATTTCGGGATGTGGCCGGTGTAGATTTCCATTTTGAGCAGCTGCAGGTTTTCATCGCAGAAAAGGCGGTACTTCTGGGGGTCGTTGATCCACTCCAGCAGGGCATCGGAGCGCCGCTTAAGCCGCGACGAAATGATCACCCGCGCGAAGTTGTGCAGCACCCGCGGCAGGAAGCTGTCGTCGATATGCCGGCCGAAGATATTCCGGTAGATCTCCACTTCGGTGTTAAGATCCATGACATAGGGAATGTTGATATACTCGATCCGATCCAGGAAGCTCTGAAAGCCTTCGATATTCTTCTGGTCTTCGGGGTTCATCACCGCCAGCAGCAGGGAATTGACGTTTTCCTCGATGTCCTCGACCTTGTGGAGGCCTTCGCTGATGATGTTGTGAAGCTCGATCAGCCGTTCGGCATTGTGCGATTTGACATCCATCAGGGCGTAGATGCCGTTGTTGGTGCGGGCATACTGCGAGAAGAGATATTTGACCAGGTGGCTGTCGTTCAGGATGCGGTTGATCTGCCTTTGAATGCTGGGGTTGGCGATCACTTGCTGGCGCAGCGGGCGGTCGCCGGGGCTGAAGACGCTGATGCCCTCGCCCAGCCGCCGGTTGAAGCGATAGGGGCGCGCATACAGGCACTCGAATACCAGGCGGGGGCTTTTTAAGCGGTAGAGCAGGGCGTCGTAGAGCGAACTGCAAATGGTGCAGGGGTGGTCTTTGAACACCCATTCGTATTCCTTTTCGGTCGCCAGCTTGTATTTGAATTGGTCGTTATGGAACAGATCGTCGAAGAAATCCCGGCGGAACGCCTTGGGAATCATCAGGATGGGATTGTCGTGGCTGGGGCAGGGGATTTCGAGCATATAGCCGTCGACGTAGGCGGCATCCGGCATGCCGGCCCCGCGACGGTCCGCCTCCTCGCACGCCGCCGTCGCATCCAATTCGCTGGGGTTGAGGGTTTCGAGCAGGCGCGACAGGCGCTCGATCACCGGGTGCTCGCTGCCGTTTGTCATCGTGCAGAACTTGCGGCGGTCGAACCGCCAAACCACTTCGTAGCGCAGCCCCGCCTCGGTGCCGGTATAGGCTTCGAATTTCCGCAGCAGGTTGTTCAAGAACGTGCTCTTGCCGCAGCCGGGGGGACCGCGAAAAATGTAGATTTTGTTCTGCTGAGCACCGCGCTTCATGAATTCCACGAGATTGACGAGGCGGTTGGCGAACAGGCGATCGGCGAAAAACGGGTGGTCCACGTCTTGAACGAACAGACGGTTGCAGTCGTAGTTGATGAAATGAATCGACTCCGGGTCATCCGGGTACTCGTCGACCCCCTCTCCCACGTAAGCGGTCACCATATCGTGGAACACCTGGAAAATGTTGCGGATCACCGTCGCGGGTTGGGCGACGAGGTGCTTCAAAAAATCTCCGTAGGGGATGGGCATGCGCCGCTCGAACGTGCCCGCCGCGCGGTCGAGGCCGTGCAGGGCAGACTCGACGACGCCGGCGTCCGTGGCGGAAGCGCTCATAGGGTCGTTGCCGTGGTCCATCGGGGTCAGATCACCTCGCGGGCGAGTTTGCGATCTTGCATGATATACCGCACCCGCTGCCATGTCACCTCGCGCCGCTGCCGCTCCTCGCTGAGGGACATCTGCATGCCGGGCAGCGCCGCGGTGCCCGGGCCGGGTTCGGTATGAACGACCTCGCTCGTTTCAAGCTGTACGGGCTGGCCCCACAAATATTCGATGCCCAGCATGGTGTTGGCGATGAATTCGCGCACCAGCGGCTTGCCCTCGAAGCGGTGCACCAGGCACAGGGCGCCGTTGCCGGTCTTGGAGCGATCGATCTCGATGCAGGGAGGATGATAGAGCCCGTCCATCAGCATGGCCCGGTACTC
>CAZEKN010000139.1:0-6575 GCA_964512755.1 uncultured Desulfatibacillum sp.
TCCCACCGAACTTCGCCAATTTCGTCAAACACCTGCACCAGGAGGGACTCCGCGTATGGGCCATCGGCGAAGCCGACTTCTACAGCATGCCCGCCGACCTGCGCGCGTGCATCCGCTGGTACGCGCGCGCCGAGCTGAACAACTGGCGCAAGGCCGAACAGGCCATCAACGAGCTGCTGGAGGTCAAACACGCTCAGGGGTTCGAAGGGGCGTTTGATCTGGTGGAATCCCACAACGAAGCCTGGCTGCGCTTGGAGGCGTTCATCAACGAACGCCTGGTCATCCCCGGCATCATGTTGCGGGGGGTGGACCAGCTCAAGAAGAAATCCGTGATGAAGCGCATCTTTCAGGAATCCGGCCTGCGCGTGGCCCGCGGGGCGGTTGTCTCCACCGTTCAGGAGGCGACCCGCCTGGCCGGAGAGTTGGGCTACCCGGTCATCCTGAAACCCAACGAGGGCGTCGGCGCCGGCGGAACTCACCGGCTGGACGCGCAGGACCGTCTGGAGGCTGTCTTTTCGGAGCTTCGCGAAGACTACCTCCTCGAAGAGTATGTCGAAGCTCCGATCGTCACGTACGACGGCTTGACTGATTTGAATGGGAACATTCGTTTTGAAAACAGCCTGGTCTACGGCGAGGGCCTAATCGAGTATGCGCAGGGCAAAGACACCTTCTTTTATGTCAGCCGCCGCATTGCCGAACCCTTGCGGCGCATGGGGCAGACGCTCGTCCAACGGTTTGACGTCCGCCGCAAATTCTTCCATTTCGAATTTTTCGAGCTGGATGGGGATTACATGCCGATTGAGATCAACTGCCGGCCGCCGGGCGGTGCGATCATCGATATGATGAATTACAGCATCGACGGGGATCTTTACCGCGCATGGGCCCGCATGCTGATACGGCGGCCGTTGGAACTGCCTCCGGCCAAGAAGTTTGTTATCGCCTTTGTCGGCCGCAAGGACAAGCCCCATGCGCTGAGCCACGACCAGCTGGTGGAGCGGCTCGGTCACCGGCTCGTCGAATGCTCCGAAAATCCACCCCTCTACTGGGAGGTCATGGGGCGCTTTCGTTACATCTTCCGTTGTACGGACGAGGCCGAGGCGGTTGAGCTGGCGGCCGCCGCCCGGCAGGAGGGATAGCCATGGCTCGCAACATCGTCGTCCTGTCGCCCCATTTCCCACCGCACTACCATCGCTTCTGGCAGCAGGTGAAGCAGGCCGGCGGGAACGCGCTCGGCATCGGCGACGAACGGCCCGACAGCCTGTCCGACGAGCTGCGCGGCGCACTGACCGAATACTACTATGTGCCCGACATGCATGATTATGATGCTCTGGTGCGGGCGTGCGGCTACTACACGCACGGCTACGGCCGAATCGACCGGTTCGACTCCCTGAACGAGTACTGGCTCGCCACCGAAGCCCGCATCCGCAACGACTTCAACATTACCGGCGTGCGCTCCAGCGAGATCGATCTCATCCGGCGCAAATCGCACATGAAGGAATGCTTCCGTGCCGCGGGGATACCCGTGGCGCGCGGCCGGGTGATCCGAACGCCGGAAGAGGCCCGGGCGCTGATCGCTGAAGCCGGCTATCCGGTCATTGCCAAACCCGATGTCGGGGTGGGGGCGCTGAACACCTACCGCATCGGCTCCGAGGCCGACCTCGCTTCCTTTTTCTCCGGCAAACCGCCGGTCGACTACTTAATGGAGGAGTTCATCGACGGCGCCATCCACTCCTTTGACGGGTTGGCGGACAGCGACGGGCGCCCCATTTTTTTGACCGGGCACGTATTCAGCCAGGGCATCATGGAAACCGTAAACGAAGCCCGCCACATCTACTATTATTCCGTGCGCGACATTCCCCCGGCGCTGGAGGACGCCGGCCGGCGCTGTCTGTCCGCGTTTGCGGTCCGAGAGCGGTTTTTCCACATCGAGTTCTTCCTCACCGCCTCCGGCGAGTACGTGGCGCTGGAAGTCAACATGCGGCCGCCCGGCGGGTTCACCACCGACATGTTTAATTACAGCGCCGATATCGACATCTACCGCGCATGGGCGGAACTGATGGTGCACCAACGCGGCGGGTTGGCGTATGAGCGCAAGTACCACTGCTGCTATGCCAGCCGCAAACGCAGCCATTTCTATGCGTACAGCCATAACGACATCCTGTCGCGCTACGGCCATTTGATGCTGCAGGTCGAAAGCGTGCCCGGCGTCTTCAGCAGCGCCCTGGGGGATGTGGGGTATATTTTCCGGTCGGCCAGCCTGGACCATGTGATGGAAGTGGTGCGCTTCATCCACCATCCCCCGTCCTAAAACCCCCTGCCGACGGCATGGGCCGCGGCGCGGCTCAGGAGGAATCGGATATGCACATCGAACAGCATCGCTGGTGGAGCCCATGTTTGAATCGCAACATGGAGATCAAGATCTACGGACATTGGGGCAAGCCGTTCGTGGTCTTCCCCTGCTCGCGGGGCCGCTACTTCGATTTCGAGGGCATGGGGATGGTCGCGGCGATCGCGGACTTCATCGAATCGGGCAAAATCAAGCTGTTCGCGGTCGACAGCGTGGACAACGAATCCTGGTACCACTGGGGGATTTCGCCGGCGGAGCGCAATGCCCGCCACGAAGCCTACGACGGCTACGTGGTGCAGGAAGTGATCCCCTTCATCCGCCAGCACTGCCGCCAGCCCGCCGAGCGGGTCATGGCCACCGGCTGCAGCATGGGGGCCTATCACGCCGTCAACTTCTTCCTGAAACACCCGGAGGACTGCGAGGGCACGGTGGCTCTCTCCGGCCTCTACCGGCTGGACCGACCGGAGTTCGGTCTGAGCACTGGAGACCTGCCGGCGGTTTATTTCAACTCGCCGCTCGCCTACCTGCCGGGGCTGTCCGACCCCTGGTGCCTGAACCGCTACCGCGACAGCCGTATCATTGTCTGTGTGGGCCAAGGCGCCTGGGAGCAAGAGGCCATCGAGGACACCCGCGCCCTGGACCAATGCTTTCGCGAAAAATCGATCCCGGCCTGGGTGGACTTCTGGGGGGACGATGTCAACCACGACTGGCCGTGGTGGTACGTGCAGATGAATTACTTTCTCGGTCGGTTGTACGGGTCGTAATGGGCCATTCGGGGAGGGTTGCGGCACACGGCGGCCGGAAACGCCGCCGCGCCGGATTTCAGCTTAAGCCGCGCCTGCCGGAGTGAACGGCAGCGCCGTCCGTCACGGGGTGTGGTGGATCTCGATTTCCACCCGGCGGTTCAACCGGCGGCCCACCGCGGTGTCGTTGGCTCCCAGGAATTTGGCCGACCCGTGACCGATCACCAGCACCTGGTCCGCCGGGCAGCCCTTGCCAGTCAGATAGCGCTTTACGGCGTCTGCCCGCTTCACGGACAAAATGAAATTCTGGCTGGCGTTGCCGCCGGAATCCGAATATCCATGAAGGCTGACCACCCGCCCCGGGTGGTCGCGCAGCATCGCGGCGATCCGATCCAGCTTGGGGGCCTCTCCGGGAGCAATCTCATCGGTCCCGCTGGCGAAGAAGACGGTGAGCTTGGGATTAACGCCGGCATCCTCCCGGTTGGTGGGGAGAGGCGTAGCGGCAGCGGTTCCGCCAACTGCCTTCCGCTTGCCCGCTTCCGATCCAGCGGCCAGCGGCGGGTTTTTCGGCTGGGGCTTCGCCGGGGGCGGCTCGATTTTAGCAGATGCGACCTCTCGGCTGGCCCTGGACGCCAGCCGCTCCCCGATCATGTCGTGAATCTTCCGGGAGGCCTGCTGGTCCCAAACGCCCACATGGCCAGTCCGGATTCCGATCTCGGTTCGCTTCGCATCGATCCGTTTAATATCAATTTCGACCGGGCTCCCATCGGCCTGCCGAGCCTTGAGGGTGGTTTGGCGCTCGTCGCCGCCCCGCTCGACCACCGCTATCTTCAGCGCCCCCAGAGCGTCGGTGCTCGCCTGCACGGCCTCCGCATGGCTGCTCTCATAGGTCTGGGTCAGCTCCCCCATGACGTAGGCCGCCGTGGCGGCGCCCGCGCCGACGCCCAGCAGCGCAACCGCACAGCCCGACGTCATGGCGGTCGTCCCCGCCGCAAGGGCCAGGGCCAGAAGGTAGACTGAATAACGTTTCATCGGCAGCCGAACCTCAGGCAGATGCAAGCACTTCCACCGCGTGCGCGAACCGCACGTGCTTTCGCTGTACGAGCTCCATGCAGGCTTAAACGACGGAGCGGTATCGATCGTCAGATTTTGTTCTTCTTGGATTTCTTTTCGGCACGCTTTTCCTTGAGGGTTTTCTGGGCTTTCTTCTTAACGTCTTTCTTCACGTCCTGGGCTTTGGCCATTTTCAACTCCTCCTGTGCGTTTCGGATCGCAGCCGTATGGATGAATGACCTCTATCAAAAATTCCGGAAAATGAAAACCCTTGAAGCGGCATCGCCGAGCTCAGGCAATCATGTAGGCGCCGGTCCCGACCGCGATCAGCTCTCGCTGCTCGTTGTGCAGCTCCATGCGCGTCACCGCCACCTTCTTTCCGGTGCGCAGGACATAGCCGGTGGCGATGAAGTGCCGGCCGATGCCCGGACGCAAATAGTCGATGCGCAGGTCGATCGTACCGATCTTGGCAAACCGGGCGGCCATCACCGCAGGAGGCTGCCCTTCGAGTGTTTTCAGCACGCTCAGAAACGCGACGAGGCCACCCATGAAGTCCAGGGTGCTCGAAATGACGCCGCCATGCAGCGACCCGCGAATGAAATTGCCGATCAATTCCCGGCGCATCTCCAGTTTCACGGAAGGCCGGTCGAGATCAAGCGACTCCACCGCAAGACCCAGAACATTGTTGAAGGGTATCTTCTCCACGACGTCGTGGATGATCGCAAGCACATCGTCGATGCCGGAACGCACGCTCATCGGGACCACCTCGCTGGCTATCGTTTGAGCCGCTGCAGCGCGGCCGGGCCGGCTCAACCTAAAATACGACGGAACGCAAATGCAAGAGAAAAAGGAAAAACCGTTGCCGGAGACGGGACAAGCCCGCCTCCGGTTAAGCCGAGACGGGTTGGTCGACAAATGACGCGCTGGAACCTTTAATGGACGTGCGTCATCGACCATCTGGCTAACGGTATCGCCCGAGCGGTTCATGGTCTTGAGAAAATCGGCCAAGGCCGCGCTTTCGGCATCGCGCTTGTACCCCGCAACCCATGCTTCAAGAGGTTTGGCGTAATCCTGGGTCGCCTTGCGGGCATTGGCAATCGTCTTTTTTCGGTCTCAGATGGATTCGGTCGTTCGCCGATTATTGAGTTGATATATACTTTGCTACCCAAAAATATAAATTACAGGTAAGGTTCTGCGGATAAGTAAAGCTAAAACGATTTTAAGTATTTGAAATAACAATAATATTTAATCATGTCCACTTTACGATTATTGGTATAATTTTTGCATTTTGCATAGAATGCTCTTTCGCGAATTCAATCACCCCATCACCATCGAACCACGCCCCTGATGGTTCGGCGAATTGGCAATGCCGCCCGCAGGATTGAACCTGCCCCTAAAGCCGGCTGAGGCGTTGCCGGGCGCACTGAAACGATTCACTCCGGAACCCGGTATGGGCTTCCTGAAAAAGCTGTCCATCGGGCGGCAAGCCGACCAGCAGATCATGTGAAGGAGGTTGTGGCATGGCGAGAATCCTTTTCCGATTGCATCTCTTGTTATTTCTGAGCCTGATGGGCGTTGCCGCGGCGCACGCGGTTGATATGGGAATTATCACCGGCGGGGCCAGGGGGACCTATTATCAGTTCGGGTTGAATCTGAAGACGCTCGTCGCCGAACAGGGGATCAATCTGACGGTAACGAACTCGACCGGATCCGTTGAAAATGTCTACGCGGTCTATAACCGGCCCAACACCCAGCTGGGCATCGTCCAGGCCGATGTGCTGGCCTTCATTTCGCGGGCCCAGAACAATCCCGTTTTGAAGCAAATCGCCAAGAAGACCAAAATGGTCTTTCCGCTTTACAACGAGGAAGTCCATCTGTTGGGACGCAGCGATATCGCCAGTTTCGACGACCTGGCCGGCCGAAGAGTCGCCGTCGGCGAAGCCGGCAGCGGGACGTACCTGACCGCCAAGCTGCTGTTTGAAATCTCCGAAGTCAGCCCGGCGGAAATGGTGGAAATCGGCACGGATGAAGCCCTGGCCCAGCTCAAGCAAAAGCAGATCGACGCGATGTTCTACGTCGCCGGCTACCCGGTCAAGCTGTTCAAGGAAAACGTGGCGGCCCAAGAGGGCCTGGCCCTGCTGCCGATCACCAACAAGAGCATCGCCGAGTTCTACCCGACCGCCAAGATTCCCCGCGCCACCTATGCCTTCCTGACCGAAGACGTCGACACGGTCGCCGTGAAAGCCGTCCTGATATCCTATGATTTCCGCAGCAACCATTGCGACCATGTCGGTCGTTTCGCGAAAATCCTGTCCGACCATCTGGCCTGGCTGAAGAAAAACGGGCACCCGAAATGGAACGCGGTCGATCTGGATTTCAATCTCAAAGGCTGGGAGCAATACGATTGCGTGCAGAGGGCGCTCGGCAAGCAA
>CAZEKN010000140.1:0-6571 GCA_964512755.1 uncultured Desulfatibacillum sp.
TGCAGGGCTGGTCGTAGCGCAGGCAGTCGTGGCGGATGCTGCGGCAGATCTGCTCGGAGAGAAGGTCAAAGGTTCCCGTGGTGGCCTGCCCCAGGCTGTAACGCAGAGTGACCGGGTCGATCTTTTCCCGGCTGAAGTAGCCTGGAAAAAGCAGCTCCCGCAACCGGTCGATGATCTCCACCACCACCTGGCGGGAGGGGATCGGGTCGTAGTCGATATGCGTGGGGCATTCGTGTTCGCCGCAGCTTGCGATGATGGCCTCGGCCACCTCGGGAAGCCTGGTGCGGTAGTTCGATACGGCCTCGACGTCCAACTTGCATGTCGTCCGTTTAACGGGGTCCGTGCTCATGGCGCCCTCCCCCTATCGGTCAAGCGCTGCCGATTTTTATCCTCACCCGGCGCGGGGAATGGCTTTGCTGGCAGCGCTGCAGTCCCCCTTACCCGGGAAACGTAACCTTCGACTTGCGCAAGAAATCGACCGGATGGTACGAGAGCTTGGCCTTGCGCAAACCCTCGTTGTCAAGGTCCTGTTCACGGTTGACGAAATGATAGCTATCGGCGGCATGGGCGAGGAACATCTGGTTGATCGCCTGATAGCCGCCCTTGTAGGCGGGGCATCCCTTCTCGAAATGGATGACCAGGGTGTCGGCGGTCAGAGGCTCGGCCAGGGTATAGGCCACGATGATGTTGTCGACGAAAAGCGCCCCTCCCATGATGGATTCGAATCGATTCCAGTTGTCCAGCACGCGCAGAATGGCGCGGTTTTCGGCGGCCAGGAGGTCGGAGGATTCGCAGTCGCGCCAGGTGCACCAATCTTCCTGCATGGCCATGGCTTGTTCGATGAGTTTGGGTCCGAAGTCGACATACGTGTAGGCGTAGGACTTCAGGAACTGGTTCAAGAGATTTTTCTTCTTATGGAAGCGGTTGCCCGGCAGTTCGATCAGGTCTCGGGCGGTGTAAAGATAGTCCCATTGGCCCCGCTCCGGCTCCACGGTGATCCGCTTCCCAAAATGGGATTGCCAGGTATCTGCCAGCTTCTCGGGGACCCGGATGAACACGCTTCCGCTGAAAACCGTCGAAATCCAATGCGACCCCCATTCGACGTGCTCCCATGGGCCGATCGGGGCCCAAAGCACTTCACGCGGCCGGGTCTGTTTGAGCCACACCAACGGCCCGTCCCAGGCCCAGAGCAGGCCGTATTCCTCGGCCCAGGCCCAGATGTTGAGAAAGCTATAGTCCGAGGCGACCTGGGGGCAACGGCCCAGCAATTCCAGATAGTCCGTCTGCCGGTCGAGTGAAATCGCTTCAAATTTAAGTGGCATAATTTCCTTCGAGGTTATCGGTTGATGGCCCCGCGGGGGGCGACGCCCGCACCGCCTCGGCAAGGTCCCAGCCGGCGCGGTAGGTTTCGTTCAGATAGTCGGGGTGCGTCTGCGCCTCGCCCTCATGCTCCAGCCCCCGGTAGAGCAGCGCCCTCCAGAGATCCATGTCCAGGGTATCGAAAAAATACCGCACGCTGAGCAGCGTTCCGTCGAACAACCGCTTGCCGCGGGTGGCCCCCGCCGAAATGAAAAGCCCCTTGCGGCGCACGCCCGGAGCCGGATTCCGGTTCGCATCCACCCAGTGTTTTTTGACCCAAAGCGAATGAAACCGATCCATGAGGATTTTGGTGTGGGCGCTCACCGCATAATAGAAGATCGGTGAGGCGAGCATCAGACCGGCGCTGGCAAGGACCTGTTCGCGAACTTTCTGGAAATCGTCCCGAATACGGCACTCGCCGTCCTGCCGGCAGCTGTAGATTTCCAGGCAGGCTGACAGCTTGAGGTCCCGCAGCACGAACTCTTCCACCCGGGCGCCGGCGTCGCGCGCGCCGGCCACCGCCTGTTTCAGAAGGGTCGCCGTATTGCCGTGCCGTCTAGGGCTCCCGTACAACGCCACGATCCGCGGAGGTCCCATTTAAAGCTCCACCACCAGCCCGATGGGGCAGTGGTCCGATCCATGGATGTCGTTGTCGATGAAGGCTTCCTCGACCCGGCCGGCATCGATCAGGTCTTTGGTCACGAAGAAGTAGTCGATGCGCCATCCGATGTTCCGCTCGCGTGCCTTGAAGCGGTAAGTCCACCATGAGTATTTCACGGTGTCGGGATGAAAGTGGCGGAAGGTGTCGACATAGCCCCGGGCCACGATACGGTCCAGCCAGTCCCGTTCGATCCGCAGGAACCCGGAGGTGTTCTCGTTGGCCTTGGGGTTGGCGAGATCGATTTCGTTATGGGCCGTGTTGTAGTCTCCGCAGATGACCAGGCTTTTTCCGCCCTTGCGGCTGTCGGCATAATCGAAAAAGGTCTCGTAAAAATCGAGCTTGTACTGCAGCCGCTCCGCGCTCATCTGGCCGTTGGGAAAGTAAACGTTGAAGAACAGAAACCTGCCGAAATCCATCTCAATGATCCGGCCCTCGGCGTCGAAGCGCGTTTCGCCGACCCCGTAGCGTACCCCGGCCGGCGCCACCCGGCTGTAGGTTCCCACTCCGCTGTACCCCTTTTTGACCGTGCAGTTCGACCAGTAGGACTCATAGGTCGCGATGCGGCTCATGTCAGCGTCCAGCTGGGAATCCTGGAGCTTGGTCTCTTGAATGGCCACCACGTCGGCGTCGAGCCTTTGGAACGACCCCAGAAAATCCTTTTTCATCGCCGCCCGCAGGCCGTTGACATTCCAGGATATGAGCTTGAGCTGGTTTTTCGGTTTGGGCATGCCTCCTCCGTTGGGGCAGCGATTTCTACTCTTCGATCAGGGCACGGACATCGGCCAGGTGTTTATTTCCTGCGAAGCGCTTCAAAACGCCTTCGATCGAGCGCAGGCTTTCGCGAACGACAGCCGTCTTCGGTTTGGGGGAGCCCAACTGGTCGGCAACCGTCTTGAGATCGGCCACCAGCTCGGCAAGGCTGTCGAAATCCAGGCCTAAGCTGCCGGCCGCGGCTTTGATCCCGTCGCAGACCTGCATGACGGACTGGCAGACGGGCGGATCTAAAATCCGACCGGTCCCCAGCCGGGGCTGGGCGGAGGACGGACTTCCAGCGCCGAGAACCGCGCGCATGGCCTCGGCCCCGGCGGCGCTCAGGCCGATTCCTCCGGATAATGTGCGGATTTCCACGAGGCCGTCCGCCATGAGGTCTTGAGCGGCCCGCGAGGCCGCCTCCCGTTCCCAACCCAACCCGCTGCCGATCTCATACATCGAAAGCTGCCGCGAGCTCTCTCCGCCGGTTTGCTCGAACAACCGCGTCAGAAATTGCCGGGCGGACTTATTCAGGTCGTCGAAGGTCGTCATTTAAGTTTTCCGTCGGGCCGAGGCCCCTGCGGCATCATGCCGCAGCCGCGCGAACCACCGCCTGCAGGGCGGCCTCGATGTCCGGGTAATGAAACGCGAATCGATGTTCCTGCAGATTCTGCGGGATCGCCCGCTGGCTGGCGAGCAGCACCTCGGCAAATTCACCGAGGACCATGCGGATCACGAAGGCCGGCGCGGGCATGAAGGCCGGGCGGTTCAGGACCTTGCCGAGCGCCGCCGCCAGATCGCGGTTCAATACCGGCGCCGGTGCGCAGAAATTGACCGGCCCGCTGATGTCCGGATGCTCGAGCACAAAATGCACCGCCGCGATGAGGTCCTCCAGGTGGATCCAGGGAAACCACTGGCGGCCGCTGCCGATCGGCCCGCCGACAAAACGCTTAAAAGCGGGGATCATCTGAGCCAGAGCTCCGCCCCCGGCGCCCAAAACGACTCCAAGGCGGGTCAATACCACCCGCGCGCCTTTTTCCGCGGCGATGCGCGCTTCGGCTTCCCAGTCCACCGACAGCCGGGCCAGAAAGTCCTCACCGGCCGGTTCGTTCTCCGTGAGGATGTCGTCGCCGCGGCTGCCGTAGAAACCTACGCCGGATGCGCTGATGAACGTCGTGCCTCTCTGCGCCGTCAGGCCCTGGACCAAATGGCGCGTCGTCAGGATGCGGCTTTCACGGATCTCGTTCTTGACGGCCTCGGTCCAGCGCCCGAAGATCGATCTCCCGGCCAGATTGATCACGGCGTCGATCTCGGACAAGTTCTGCTGCCACCGGCCCGGACGGGTT
This sequence comes from uncultured Desulfatibacillum sp., assembly GCA_964512755.1. Classification (GTDB taxonomy): domain Bacteria; phylum Desulfobacterota; class Desulfobacteria; order Desulfobacterales; family SpSt-501; genus SpSt-501. The sequence goes on from CAZEKN010000140.1 coordinate 4,117, forward strand.
GTATCGGCCGCGATGAACCGATAGCCATCATGGTCGATCCGGCTTTTCGCTGCCGAGCGGCCCATGCCGATCACCCGATGGTTGCGGCTCAGCAACGATTTGCACAGGTGCGTTCCGATGAAGCCGGACGCCCCGGTGACCAGGATTCTCATGGATTCCCTACTCCCGGATGTGAATTACCGTCACCCTAGGTCGCACGCGTGAGTTTGTCAACGGCAGGCTGAAATCGAACGCCCTGAAAACGATGGGAGATCAGTCTCTGGAATGATTCCCGGCTGCGGGTATGCCGGCTTCCAAAGAACGCCGGCAATCCGGACAGATACCGACGAACTCCAACTTGTAACCGGTAACGGAGAAGTCGGTAAAATCCCTGACACGGGAGTTCAGGTCCGCCTCCGGGTCAAAGAAAATGTCTGCCAGCCGGTCGCAGCGTTCGCAGCGGATGTGGTAATGGCAGTCCGCCCGGCCATCAAAGCGTTTCAGGCTGCTGCCTGAATCGAGCTTTTGAATTTCACCGGATCCGGATAGAATTTCAAGGTTGCGATAGATCGTCCCGAGGCTGATCCGGGGGAGGCGCTTGCGCACCATTCCATAGATTTCATCGGCGCTCGGATGGGTGTTGACCTTGCGTAATTCTTCAAGAATCACCATCCGTTGCCGCGTCATCCGCAGATTGGACTGATTCGGCACAGCTTCTTGCCTTCCTGGTATTTGGGAACGAATACGGCCGATCAAAGCGTACGATGAAACGACCCGGCTATTCCTTCTTGCGATTTTCGATCGGCACGAATTCGCACACCTCCGGCCCGCAGTAATCACCGACGTATTCGGATTCCGGCCGGTAAAGCACGGGTTTGGGCGCTGCTCCGGCAAATTGTTCCTCGATGACATGGGCCGCCCAGCCGGCCACGCGTGCAATAGCGAACACCGGCGTGAACAGATCCACCGGAATACCGAGGTAGTGGTACAGCGAGGCGCTGTAAAAATCAACGTTTACAGGGATATCAGCGTTTTTACGCTTACGGAAGATCTCCTTGGCGGTCTTCTCGATCAGCGTGGACATTTCGTACCATCGCGGGTTGCCGGTTCGTTCGCCCAGGGCTTTGGACATGGGCGCCAGGATGTGGGCGCGGGGATCGTCCACGTCGTAGACCGCATGGCCGAGCCCAAAAATCTTGCGGCCGGCGTCAAGCTCGGTATTGACGAAATCCGCCACCTTGTCGGGGCTGCCGAGCTTGAGCAGCATCTGCATGACCTTGGCGTTGGCCCCGCCGTGCAGCGCTCCGGACAGCGAACCCACCCCGGCGGCGACCGCCGCATACATGTGCGCTTGGGTGGAAGCCACCTCGCGGGCGGCGAATGTAGAGGCGTTGAAAGCGTGCTCGGCATGCAGGACGAGTGCGGTGTCGATCGCCCGAATCGCGGTCTCCTCCGGCATCCGGCCGTTCAGCATGTATATGAAGTTTGCGGCATGGGCGAGTTCGGGCGAGGGAGCGACCGGATCCAATCCGCTGCGAATGCGGTGCCACGCAGCAACGATGGTCGGAAACCTGGCGACCAGTCGATGGGCCACGCGCAGGGCGGCATCCTTCGAATATTCCGCAATGTCGGGGTCATGGTGGGCGAGCATAGGCACCGCCGCCTGCAAAATATCCATGGGCAGCGCCTTGGAGGGGCATGTTCGCAGAGCCGCAATCAAGGAAGCGGGAATCTCTCGTTCGGCGGCCAGCCGCTTGCGATACGCCGTAAGCTCTTCCGCCGTGGGCAGGTATTCATGCAACAGCAGGTGAACGACCTCTTCATAGCTCGCGCCGGCCAGATCCTGAATCTTGTACCCCCGGTATATCAGACGGCCGTTTTTGCCGTCGACCTCGCAAATCCGGGTATTGGCGATAGTGACACCCCGCAAACCGGTATTGAGTGTAATGTTGCACTCTTCTTCCATAGGGCACCTCTCATCTCTTACTTGGGGTTACACCCCCCCACCGTCGCCGTTGCCTACCGGCCTCAGCACCGTTGGCTATATTAGGACCCTGAAAAGCCCCAATCGCTTAGAAAGGCATTTTTTCGGGAGGGCGCCGCTCGGGCACATAGTCGCGAGGGATCTTGCCTTCATTCCAGTTCTTGGAGACGTAAAGATTGCAGTAGCAACTGCCGAACTCGGCAATGTCCGGGACGCTGTAAACGCACGGGCAGATGATATCCCGGTCCTTCTCCCGATCGCCGACGAGCAGGCGGCAGGGGCATCCCATATAGCCGTAACGCTGCTTGTTCACCAGCAGCGATTCGAGCAGTTCGAACACCCGCTCGCGATCCTGGTTGAAAAAATAGCCCTTGGGCTCCTGAACTTTTTTCATCATTTCGAAAAGCTGCTGTGCATTCATTCCAGCCCCAGGGCCTCCTTGATTTCTTTTTCCTTGTAGCCCACGATGACCTTGTCCCCGATGATGACCGT
>CAZEKN010000141.1:0-6569 GCA_964512755.1 uncultured Desulfatibacillum sp.
TGCGGGCAGCATATTCAAACGAACCCGGCCGAGGCCCACGCCCTGGGACAATACATCAAGCGCACGTTCTCCGTGCAGCAGATCGGCGGCCTCCAGCGCCGGACCCGGCAGTGGTTTGCATGGGATAGCGGGCGGCGGAAGGAAGACCCTCCGGCCGACCGTTCCAGCGGCCCTGAGCTTTTCGGCTACGAGCCCTGCTGCCCTCTGCTGGTGGACCGCGCCTGCAGCGCCTATCCGGTCAGGCCGGTCATCTGCCGGACGCACTACGTCAGTTCGGATCCTGCCGCCTGCCGTCCGTCACATGATCATCGGCCGGTCGAACATGCGCCCGTGGCGCTCACCTCCATTTTGCACGCGACCCAGCCGCTGTCGCAGCTTCTCAGAGCCGAGATCGAAGCCGCCGGGCTTGATTTTTCCAGATCCATCATGCTCCTGCCGCACTGGCTGGCGGTTGAAATGGGCTGGGAGTTCGGGATGGATTTTTGACGATCCCGTAAAAAGGCCTATCGGACAATTTCCAAAGGTATCCGGCAGCTATCCCGCTCCATACATGTCCGAACAGCCCCGGAGGACCCCTTAGTAATCATCCGATGGCCAGCGCCACCACCCCGCAAACGATGGCGAGGGCGGCGGGGATGCGGCGGCGGGCGTCGCCCTCGGAGAGCCAGCGGGTGCCCATGACCGTTCCGATGAGGATGCTGACTTCGCGGGCCGGGGCGATGTAGCTGACCGGGGTGGTGACCAGCGCCGTCAGAACCAGGATGTAGGACAGCGGGCAGAGGATCCCGATGGCGACGATCTGCCGGCGATGGTGGCGCCACTCCCGTTGAGCCTCATCCCAGCGGCGTAAGGCGATCGGCGCGAGCAGGATGACGCGGCCGACGTCGATGGCATAGACCAGCAGCAGCGGCGGGATCCGGTAGGTGCTGACGCCCAGCTTGTCGACCAGGGTGTAAGTGGCGATGGCCACCCCGGTCAGCAGTCCGTAGCCGACTGCTTTGCGGCTGCGCAGGCGGGTCGCTGAGCCGCCCGCCAGCGCAAAAACCCCGCCAGCGACGAGCAGGCCGCCCACGATGGCCAGGATCGTCGGCCGCTCCTGGAACAGCACGATCGCCAGCGCCATGGACAGTGCGGGGCCGGTGCCTCGCGCCAGGGGATAAACCAGGGACAGGTCGCCCACTCGGTAGCCCCGTTGCAGCAGCAGAAAATAGATCAGATGAACGACGATGGTCGCGACGATGACTCCTATCTCGGGCAGTCCGATGCTCGGCTGGGATCCATAGAAGACCATGACCGCCAGCGGCGCGTAAACCAGCGAGGAAACGCCGGCAAAGAGCCAGACGAACACCGGCCCGCCGCCGGCCTGCTTGGCCAGATAGTTCCAGCCGGCATGGACGAAGCCGGCCGCCAGCAGCAGGGAGAGGGCCACGGCGGTCATGGTGAGAATTTCCTTGCGGTCATCGGCGTTGTTGCCGTGGCGGCGTCATTTCTTCGAAGCCAGCTTGAGGTAGTTGGCATAGAGCCTGGGGTGGACCCGCGAGTGGCGATCGAAATCGGCCAGGATTTCCATGCCCGGTACAATCGCACGCACCACCGGCAGCCCGATGTCGCTGCGGGTGAGATCGGCGTAGATCAGGCGGAATCCGTTGGCGAGCAGAAGGGTTTCCATCGTCAGCAGATCCTGTTCGGGATCGCCACAGGCATAATTGGGCAGGGCTTCGACCGGCACGCGCACGAGGCCCTCCATGGCCGGCAGCGACGGCGGGCCTCCGGGATAAGGAAAAGGGGTCTCGGTGAGCGCGGCGAGCAGCGCCCGCCGGGCATCCAGATGGGCGCCCGTGCCCTTGGCGATCCGGCCGTCGCCGGATACGACGAAGCATTTGCAGCAGGGCAGCCCCATGGGGGGCGTCATGTCCTGAAACTGGAGGTGGACGCCGTTGATGCGATAGCTTTCCAGGAGGGCCGCCAGGCGCTCATCTTGAGTTTCGATTTCAAAACAAAGCGTACGGTCGAAGGGGGTCGTTCCCTCGCAGTCCCTTTCGACGACCTCTCCCAGCGCGCTGAGCCTGGCGCCTGCCGTCGTCACGCCGGCGCCCAGCCCGGTGGAGCCCAGCGCCGAGAAGAGCTTGATCTCGTCCAGGTTGCAGAAAAGAAACACGCACTGGGCCGGGATGAATATCGATCGGGGTTCGGTCAGGGTCTGCTCCCGGGCTTCCAACCAGTAAAGCGGCTCGTCCCGGTACGGCGCCTCCAAGGCCAGGTCGTTGGGGTCGAGGACCGCCACCCGGTCCCGGCGCAGATCCGAGAGGCGGCCGTGGAGCATATTCGTAGAAGCCGCGTAGCCGGCCGGGCCTCGGCTATCGAAGCCGGCGAAGGATGAGCAGCGCTCGACCACCTCCATGATACAGGCCGCCCGGGCCGCCTCGAAATCGGTCCCCCGGCCGTAGGCCGTGAGCTCACCCGACAGCGCCAGATCATGCCGGCCGCTGCGGACCGCCGTTTTCATCTGCCAGCGCCGCAACAATGCGATCGGACTGAGCGACGACGTGTGGCGCATCTCATTCCCGACGGCCACACCGGCCTGCCGCAGCCGCTCCAGAGCCAGGGCGTGCACCTCCTCCGGGGTCATGCCCGAAGTAGCGGCTTTCTCCGAAGACGGCCGTGATTGCTCGACGAGCTGCTTCAACGCCGCGCGCGGTTCCAGAAGGTTTTTGATCCTGGCCGCGGAGACCGGCGCCGTCCAGCCGATGGTTTCCGGGTCCGGCAGCGGCCGGTGTTCAAGAATGTTCTCCCGAAACCGCTCGATCCATTTCCGGTGCCGCCCGCGATCCTTGAGGAGATGCGATTTGAGGTTGACCAGGGGCGTGTGCGCTGCCAGCGGCTTGAGCGCTTTCATGGGGAAATTCCGCTGATAGTTCTTCGGATGGGGGCGGACCTGGGACGCCTCCCACAGCAGCGCCTGGAGAAAGCAGTCCTCCGGGTGGAGCTCAGCGATGCGCTGTTTCAGACGAGACTCGTCCCATCCCCCGATGATGCGCAAAAGATGCCTGCGCATGAATTCGTCGTTCGGATGGCGGCGAGCGTAAGCCAGGAAGTCCTCATAACCGAGATCCACGCCGGGGATGCACCCGAAATACCCCGTTGCCGACTCCGTGGTCAGCAGGCGCAGCTCATAAATCATTTTTCGGGGACCGGGTTGCACCATATTTTTCAAAGGCAATAACAGACTCAGGCTGCTAAATCCATTTTTTTCAATAGTCCGCAACGGTGGAACGATGCATTGGCGCATCTTGATTGAATGGTTATCTTCGATCCGAGTTCGTGACCCTTTTGACCAAGGAGAAATGCCATGAAAAACCGGTCGGCCGTTTTCCTGCTGGCACTGCTGGGAGTTCTGGGCGGCAGGCTGGCGGACAGCCAATCCGCAGGCCTTTCATCCCCCGGCCTGTCCTCATCCGAGACGGGATTGCCGCCCATCGACGCCGCCGTGCCGGATCGTCTGGCGTCGGCCACCTTTGCTTTGGGCTGATTCTGGGGGCCGGACTCCAGGTTCGGAGTCCTTGATGGGGTGATCCGGACGCGGGTGGGCTACGCAGGCGGAACGCTCGAGAACCCGACTTACCATCGTTTGGGCGACCACACTGAAACCCTTCAGATCGATTACGATCCGGAGCGCATCAGCTACGAGAAGCTGCTGGAACTCTTTTGGAGCGAGCACGACCCGACGAGCCGGGCCTGGTCCACGCAGTACAAGGCAGTGGTCTTTTACCACAACGACAACCAGAAACGCCTGGCCGAGGAATACCGGGATCGCCTGGCGGCGAAGCTCAAAGGCCGCGTCCACACCGAGGTGATCGCCTTCAGCCGGTTCTATCCGGCCGAGGCCTATCACCAGAAGTACTACCTGCGGCAGAACCGGCGATTGCTGCAGGAGCTGCAGCGCTACTATCCGCAAGATGCCGAGCTGATGAACTCCACCGCCGCCGCCCGCGTCAACGGCTATCTCGGCCGCTTCGGAACCATCGAAGATCTCAAAGCAGGGATCGACCGGCTGGGCCTATCCGAAGATGCAAAGCAGGAATTGCTTGACCGTTGAGCCGGCCCCGGCCGGGAGGTTCAAGGGCGTCTGGCGAACATCGGATAGGGATCGACCGGCGCCATGTCCGCTGCCCGCAGCAGCATGAAGTGCAAATGCGTGGGGGAGCGGGACGGGAAAGCATTGGTGCCGGTGCGGCCCAGGGTTGCGATCACCGCACCGCCGTGCACGGTTTCGCCCAATCCGACTCGAAGGTCCTGAAGATGGGCATAGTAGGAGAAAAGCTTGAGGCCCGGGTGATAGATCCAGGCGTAGTTGCCGCCCCGGATATGCCGGTGCGCTTCATCCGGCGCCCACTCCGCGAAGGTCGAGAGGACCACGCCGTCCGCCAGGGCCAGGACCTCGGCCGGCCGGCCGGTGCGGTCGTCCAGCCCGTCCTGATTGCGGTCATGAATGAACATGTCCTGGGCCGGGTGGCCTTTGTGGCGGTTGCCGCCTAAAAACTCATAGCCTCCCGGCCGGTAGCCCTCGCCGTTCTTGCCCCCGATGGACGGAACACCATACCCCTTCAGCGGGAAATAGATCCGACGGTCGAGCTTCTCGGAGACGTAGCGTTGCTCCAGAACCTCGGCCCAGTTCACGATTTGGGTCCGGCCTTCGGTCGAGCCGATTTCTCCGTCCCGCACGCGCCGCTCGAACTGCTCCCAGCTGTCGCTGTTAAGGGCGTCGTCGGCCAGGACACCGCTTTGGGCGTTCAGGAAAAGACCCAGCACGGCCAGTGAACCCATCAGGAATTGGTTCCAGGAATTGCGATTCAAGCGAAAATGCTTTCGGCCAGCTCCCGGCGCAGCCGCCGGGAGTGTTCTTCGATGGTGGCGAAGATCGCCGCAGCGCCTTCGGTGGCTGCCATGCGGGGCTTCAAGGCGGTGTAGAAGTCTTTTTCGACTGTGTTCAGCCGGTGGAGGGTCAGCAGAAAGTTGGTGCGGTTGCGGTAGGACGAGCGTACCAGAGTTTCGAAGGTGTCGCCGTTGGCGCTGAGTAGGTCGGTGTAATACTCGAAAAGCGCCCTCAACCAGGCCGCATAGGGCTTTTCGAGGGCATCCACCAGTCCGGATTGCCGGGCGATCTGATCGATGTTCGGTTTGACGTCGGTCTCCAGGGCCTCGACCGCCAGATCTACGGCTTTCCGGCGGGTGGTCATGAACTCCCGGTCGAAGTTCATGCGGCCGGTCTTGTACTTCTGCATGCGGTAGATGAAGTAGAGGAACAGCAGCGGAATGAGCACCATCCAAAAATGGACCTTGGGCTTCTCGAACACGGCCGCGCCAATGGCGTTGGCAAACATCAGCTCGCGCTGGAGGACCAGCTCTTTTTTGCGTTCCAGACCCTTCATGGGTATCCGCAGAAGGTTGGGAAGTGGATGCGATGGGGTGACCGACCGGGGTTCGCAGAACGGCAGCTAGTTTCCATGAGGCACGTAATCGAGGCTGTCGCGGATGCGCTCCGATCCTTCGGCCGGTTCTTCGAAGTCCGTATAGTAAACGGCGGTGGCCCGCAGGCCGCGTTCGTCGATCACCCGGGCCATGTGCCTGGCGCCGGGCAGGAGCTGAGCGAGCGACCCGCCCACGAATATCAGCGCCCAGATCAGGGCAAATCCGACGATCAGTTTAAGCCATGCCGAAAACACCGACTGCGAGGCCGAAGCCCCGCAGTTGGTGTTTTCGGCGGTTGCGCATTCTACACTCATGCTGTTAGATCGCAGCCGTAATCTCCGGGAACACGATGTAGAACATGATGTAGCCGACCAGCAGGGTGAAGGCGAGCTGGAAGGTCTGCCCGAAGACGTAAAGGGTGATGGGCTTGCCGCCCTTGAAATACTGGCCGAACTCCCTGAAGTTGGTCTCGAGGCCGATGCAGGTGAAGGCGAGCGCGAAGAACCACTCGCGGGCGATACGCGTGAAGCCGCGCAGCACGCCGTGGTCGATCATGACGTTGCTCATATCCTTGCCGACGCTCTGGTCGATGATTGAAAAAATGATCGAGGCGGCGATGAAGCCGATGACGAACTTCGGGAAGCGGTACCAGATTTCCCACCAGCTCACGGTGACGCCGGGCTTGCAGTCCACCTTGGCGCACCAGTACACGGCCACGCCGAACGCCACGACGCCGATCAGCACGTTCTGAATCATCTTGATGGTCGCCGCAACGTAGAGGGCCTTCGGACCCAAGAAGGCGCCGGCCGCCGCCACCGCGCCCGTGGAGTCGATGGTGCTGCCCATCCAGGAGCCGGCCAGGATCTCGGGCATTCCGACCGCCTTGGCGAAGGCCGGCTGGCCCACCATGCAGATGGCCGTGAAGACCATGGACAGGCCGATGGCGAGCGTCAGCTCCTCCTTCTTGGCGCGGCAGGCCGCGGCGGTGGCGATGGCCGCGGAGACGCCGCAGACCGACATGTCGGCCGAGATGGTGATGTTCAGAGTCTTGGAAGGCATCTTGACGATCTTCTGGCCGAACCAGTAGGTCAGGATCAGGG
>CAZEKN010000142.1:0-6546 GCA_964512755.1 uncultured Desulfatibacillum sp.
TTCAATAAAGGGAGGGTTAGGCATCACAGAAATGAGGGGCTACCACAAAAAGGCAGAGGCCGTGGCCCTATACGATTCTATTATGGCTTAATGGCTTTGGGCGGAAGTCTGTTCGGCGAGTTGGTAGATAACCTGGGTTGGTTGGGAAATTCGCTTTTTAGCGTCGAGGATTGGAGCCAGGTCAAACACTTGAATTTATGAGAGGCAAATGCTGCCTCTGGTGCAGGGGACAACGGCTCTGAACTTCGCACTTTTTTTCTTTTGGGTCTCCACCGCCAAGGCAAATCGTTTCACATGAAGGCTACTGCGGCATCGTCCTCAGCCCCTCCGCCGATGCGGCTTGCGTCAGCCTTTCATTATAACAGGCAAAAAGGAAATCCTCGGCAACCGCTGAACCCACTGCGAGAGCCGAGGCAAGGTGGATGGCATCAAATCCCCGCAAATGGTGTTTGGCAATAACTTTGTGAATCGTCTCATTCAGACGATTGTCCACCTCGACTACGATAAAACTGGACCAGTCTTCCTGAAGGGCGCCCATCATCTTTTGAATGACAGATTTCTTTACCCGTGCTTCTCCCGCTTTGCGATAAGCTGCTGCGACCAGTTCCGCATAGGCAACTGCCGACGTGCTGATCGCCAATGCCGATTTCCATGCCGCAATGACCTGCGCGGAGTGGTTTTCTTCAAAATATTTCTTCACCAGAGCGCTCGTATCCAGGTAAAGGATCATCGCCGGTCCTCGATCACCATCGCGGACACCGCTTTTCCAGGTAGTTTGACCGGATCAGGAAAATCGCGCCTGATTTCTCGGGTGGGCATGATGACCTGCCCCTTCAGCACCAGCAACTGTAATGCCTGACGCAACGAGGAGCGGCGGGAGTTCTCCTTTACGACCCGCGCAATGATCTGCCCCCTCTCGGTAATCAGAACATCATCGCCCTTTTTGACCATAGCGATGTACCGGCTCAATTGATTTTTCAATTCTTTGATGCCTGCGCTAATCATGTCGCCCCTTTCATAGTAGCTACTTTATTTATATTGCTGCTACTTCATACGGCCTTGTCAAGCGAAACCTTGTGCAAGGATTCTTGAAAACGTTCCTCGGATTTTCCCATTCCGCCAAAACCTACCAGCGATATGGTCAGGGATTGATTCACGATAAATAAAATGGCCATGGCAAGGGGGCCATAAGAAAACCGGTTCACGGTTTCGGGTTCACGGTTCACGGTTGTAATTGAAAGGCTACAGGATACAGGATTACGGATTGAAGGGCTGGATTAGTTTTGAGGGGGGCGGTTAAAAAAACGGACAATCCGGTTAGTCTATTTGGACTTGATCGCAGTCAGATAGTCGGCCCAAGCCTGCATCATCTTTTTGCGCTCCGGCAGGAACTCGGCGTAGTTATAGGCTGCCCTTCTCTATCAGCGCGCGTGCACCGTCGCGTTTCTGCCGGGCTTCGGCGAGCGAAGTTTGGGGGTATGTGCGGTGGTCAGCAACTTTTCGGTACCCCCAAAACCACCGAATTCTAAAATTCCAGAATGGATTGCCTTGGACAATAGAAAAAAGAAAAGGCCCGATTTCTCAGGCCTTTTCGGATGGTATCGGATTTCTCCGGATCATGCGATGGTGGCGATGCAGGGATTTGAACCCCGGACACTGCGGATATGAGCCGCATGCTCTGACCAACTGAGCTACATCGCCGAAGTCGTTCATATTGTTCTAAAGAACTGGAAATGTCAAGATAGAAAAGAGCCGGGCGGCATGACTCGCGCGGCCCGGCTCTGGATGGAATGCCGATTCGTTCCGGCTACTTCGTTGAACCCGCCACCTCGACGGAGTACTCGTCCAGGTTGTTGGGCAGGTTGTCGAACACGGCCATGAAGGGGACTGTCCGTCCGGGTTTGACGCCCATGTTCACATTGTTGGCCCCTTCCTTGTTTTTCAAGCGCGCGGCAATCGCGGCCATATCCTGTTCCGCGAGTTCCTGGGTCGACAGAACGTTGCCCGCGTAGACCGTTGCGGTTTTAGCCAGGGTCTTGTCCTTCGTATAAAGCTTCGCGGTCACCCGGGTGGCGCTGCGCGGGTGGTCGTAGTTGTTGCGGACCTGTCCCTTAATTACACACAGCCGGCCGGCACCGGGATGGTCGATGAATTCGGCGGTGAGGTTTTCAGCGATCGGCGCCATTTTGAGGTTGCCGGCAATATCCTCGGGTTCGGACTGAAAGATCTTTCCGAGGAATGGAATTTCCAGGTCGCTCAGCAGCGGTATATTAATCCCAAGGCTGCGGGGAATCAGAATAGCGGCGACCGCCAGTGCCAGCACGCCGGCCGCTATCAGCAGATATTTGCGCAAGCCCGAGGGCCGGGCCGCTTCAGCGGCCATTGCCGCCGCCGCGGCGGGCGCCATATCAAGGACATCGGTGGCGCCATCGATTCCGGTATCGGTAAACTTTTCAGCTGCCAACGGGTCCGTTGCCGCTGCGGGCGTTTCAGCCAATTGAGCAACCGCAGCCACGGCCTCCTCGGATACCTCCTTCCCGGCTTCAACCGGTATCGATTCGATCTCAATTTCCAGATCGTCAGCCATTGCCGGCGCAGACCCAACTGCAAAATCCAGGTCGAGTTCCTCGGCCGCCTGGGCAGGTTTCTGCTCGACCGGGGCTTCAGAACCCTCTTCGTCCTCCAGCAAGCTTTCAAGGTCCAGCAAGAGACCCTCCGGTGCTTCTGCCGGAGGTGCTGCTGGTGACTCGATCTGCGTCGAGTCGTCGCCTGGAAGCAGGTCAAGCTCCAGCGGAGCTTCTTCGGGGGCCTTGTCAGGCTCGATCGGCGGCTCCTCCAGAATATTGGTGATGTCGGAGAAATCCAGCTCATCGTCCCGGGTTTCGGTGGATTCAGCCGCAGCGGGGGTGGGCTCCGAGCCCTCTTCGAGATCGAGAGCAAAATCGATTTCGGTCGGCAACGCGTCGGCCGAACCGCTCGTATCTTCAGCGGCGATGGTCTCGCCGGTAATTGCGGTCAAGTCCAATTCCTCAATATCTCCGGCTTTTTCACCCTCGTCGACGGCTGGGCCGCCGGTGTCCAAGTCCAGATGGAGTTCATCGCCGGCGCTGCTTTTCGTTTCCATGTCCGGCAAACTCCCCTCAAGCATAGCTTCGAGGTCGGACAAATCCAGTTCGGTTTCGTTCGAGGGCGGCGCTGCCGCAACGCCTTCTGCCGCGACAGATTCGTCCTGGGAGACCGCCGCCTCACCGGGCAATGCCTCCTCTGTCACGGCCGCAGCGGACTCCAATGGCCGATCCTCCGCGTTTTCGGTCATCAACATGTTGAGATCCAGTTCCAGTTCGGACGTATCGGCCTCGCTGGGTTCAACGCTCGCGCCTGCCGCCGGCATAGCCTCGTCATCCAGCGGCTCCAGGTTGTCCAGCTTGATCCCGAGCTCGTCTAAGCTGGCTAGTGCATCGTCGTCTCCAGACGCGGCTTCCTGGGCAGGTGCGAGATCGGATCCGTAATCGGCTTCAAGCGCATCACGGGAGACGGCTCCGGCGGAAAGCTCTGCCGAAGAATCTTTGGCCGCCGTGTCCTCGTCGAAGTTCAGGTCCAGATCCAAGTCCAGCTTCAGATCGTCTTCCGGAGGTTCCGCAGCTAGTGCCGACGCCGGCAGCGAATCCTCGACCAGCAGGTCCTCCACGTCGAGCAGCTCCGGTTCCTGATCGGCGGAAGCATCCGTTTCCGCTGCAACGCCGTTTGCAAAGAGCGCGTCCAGTTCTGGCGTGATATCCGGCAGATCCGTTGAGGTCCCATTCGACGAGGTCGCCGGCAATTCGTCGCTCAGAATCAATGGCTCTTCCGGCAGCGTTACCGCAGCCGGAGAATAAGCGACAAAGACGTGGCGGCACTTCGAACACCGCACTTTGGATCCCGTGGGTTTGATCAAACGGTCATCCACCTGGAAACTTGTTTCACATCCCTCGCACATCACGATCATGGCTGAACCCCATCGGTTAAGGTTTTTTGGGCTGGATTAAAAAGCCGGCAGTCAGATGGCCAGTCCCAAGCCCGGCCGGCTGATCGCCGTTGGCGTTCCCCTCACAGGTTGAGCTGGCAGATATCCGGCAATTGGCGGTACTGTTCGGCGTAGTCCAAACCGTATCCGACCAAAAAGCCATTGTCCGCCACATATCCTGCGTAAGCGATCGGCACATCCACTTCCCGCCGTCCCGGTTTGTTGATCAGGGCGCAAACCGCAACGCTCCGCGGCTGCAACGACTCCAGATAGTCAATGATCCATCGGACCGTCAGGCCGGTGTCGACGATATCTTCCACCAACAGGACATCCTGACTGCGGATATCAAGGCCGATGCCTTTTGAAAGCCGAATATGTCCTGAGGATTCTGTGCCGTTGCCGTAGCTGGAGGCTTGCACGAAATCGACTTTCACGGGCATACTGAGCCCTCGGATGAGGTCTGATAGAAAAACGAACGCCCCCTTCAGGACCCCAATCAAAACGAGATTCCGGCCCCGGTAATCCGCCTCGATTCGCTGGGCCAAGTCGAACACCAGCCGGCGGAGCTCAGCCGCGGACAGGATCGGGATCAGCTCAGGCATCATCCGAATTTAAAAAGAAATCTGCTGCATGGTTGCCACAATTCTTACTATCGACACTTATATAGAAAACTTTATCGCGAAATGCATACAAAGTCAAATTTGGCGCGTGCGGAAGATGAGGTGAGATGGGGAACTTTTTATGAACAATTATAATTTGTTATGTTTGAAAATCCGTGTGGAAGTCGTTCGGAAGCCTTTAAAAGAACGAACGGATCGCGTCCCGCATGCAATCGGCTGCAAGATGCCAGCGAAGAAAAAATCAAAGATTTGTCTATTGACCGGCCCCTCCGTTCGCGTTCGCTAGAGCCCGGTCTCGGCAAGCTTTTCGATCAAAGCCTTCTGCTCGGCCGTTAGATGCTTGGGAATTTGAATGTGGATACTGACAAAGAGATCGCCCCGCTTGGCCCCCTTCATCGAAGGCAGACCGTGCCCTGTCAGGCGCATCCGGGTGCCGTTCTTCACTCCGGGTGGAATTTTCAGGTTATATTGTTTCTCATCCAGCGTGGGAACGGAAATCGTAGCTCCCAGCATCGCATCTGTAAGTTTAATCTCTTTGTAGGTAACCAAATCCTGATCTTCGACACTGAACACCGGATCGTCAAGCAATTTCGCCTGAATGTAAAGGTCTCCGCGCAGGCCGCCGTATGCCCCCGGGTTTCCCTTGCCCGCCAGCCGCAGCTTCTTGCCGGTCGTCATGCCTTTGGGTATTTTGACCGTAACGCGCTCCGGCATGCCCTGGTTCTGGATCGTTATTTGTTTGGTCGTTCCGGAGACGACCTCGGACAATGTCAGGGGCAACTCGTAAACGATGTCGGTTCCCGGCATACGCTGGGTCTGCGGCCGTCCTCGCCCACCGAACGGGGATTGGGTCCCGAAGGTGAACCGGGAGCCCCCGCCCTGCTGCCCGAAAATATCACCCCCGCCGAAGCCGAATTCCTTTAGAATGTCGTTGATGTCGAATCCCCTGAAAATATCTTCCTTTGAAAATCGCTGATGAAACCCTTCGGATCCGAAGGTATCGTACTCCTGACGCTTCTGCTTGTCGCTAAGAACCGCATAGGCCTCGCTGATTTTCTTGAACCTCTCCTCAGCCGACTTATCCCCTTTAGCATGGTCTGGATGGTATTTCATGGCAAGTTTGCGGTAGGCTTTCTTGATCTCAGCGTCGGTGGCGGTACGGGCGACGCCAAGAATTTTGTAGTAATCATCTGCCATGAGCTTAATTCTCCGTTATTGCAGCGAAAATATTGTAGTTTAAAGTAAGAAAAGAAGACGCGGCTGTCAAGCGACAAAAGCGCCCATGCCAGAATCGTGATCCGGATGTCGGTGGGCCGATCAAGCCTTGCATCCGCTTGCCCGGAAAGACGAAACGGGCCGGCGCTGCCCCCGGTCACCGCCCCCGGGCCTTTAACGCCACCATCAGCACCGAAAGCGCCGCAGGGGTGATGCCGTCAATGCGCGCGGATTGCCCGAGACAGGTCGGCCGCACTTCGGTCAGCTTGTTTTTCAATTCATTCGAAAGCCCGTGGACCGTGCGAAAATCGAAATCGTCGGGGATCCGGGTTTTTTCAAGATGCTTGAATCTCTCGATTTCCTTGACCTGTTTTTGGATATAGCCCTCGTACTTGATCTCGATTGCAACCTGCCGGGCCGCAAAGGCGGCCAGCGGCTCGGGCGCCGGCGCCAGATTTTCCACCGCCGCATAACCGAGCTCGGCCCGCTTCACCAGCTGATCCAGATGAACTCCCTGCTGAATCGGCTTGGAGCCCTGCTCCTCCAAATAGGCGTTCACCTTCTCCGTGGGGCGCACCACAGTGCCCCGCACCCGCCGGATTTCTGCGGCGATTTGCACCCGGCGGCAGCGCAACTCAGAGACGGCGTCCGCACCGATCAGCCCCAGCTCATGCCCGAGTTCCATCAGACGCAGATCGGCATTGTCTT
>CAZEKN010000143.1:0-6544 GCA_964512755.1 uncultured Desulfatibacillum sp.
GGCTCGGAGGTCGTCGTGCGCAAGCTCGCCGAGATGGGGGCCGACGTCGAGGTCTTCGACCCCTATCTGAAGCACTGGTGGGAGTTCGAAAAACAGGACAGCTACCCCGCCCCCGGGCACTCGCTCGCGCGGTTCTTCCGCAACCAGCGTCGGTTGGAGGAGCTGCGCATGCATCGAGAGATGGCATCAACCCTGAAGGGCGCCGACGCAGTGGTCTTCGCGGTGCGCCATGAAGCCTTCCTGAGTATCGACCCGGATGCGGTCGTGGAGATGGCCGGCAAGCCGGTCGCCGTGGTCGACTGCTTCGGCATCCTCGACGACCATCGGATCCGCCGCTACTTCGAGCTCGGCTGCGAGGTCAAGGGCCTCGGGCGCGGGCACGTCAAACGCATCAAGGACGAAGTGCGCGGCGGTCCAACCCGATGACCCCGATGCCGCCGTGAGCGGCCGGTTTCATGCCGGAACAGCAGGGATTGAGTGGAGCGGCCGCCTGGCATAGCCTCCCCGCTGCTTGCCGGATCGCCTGAGCCTGTGCTATAGCCCGAAGTGAATGGGTAACCCGGGCGAGACGGATTCCAGTATTCAGCGGGCGTGAAGGTTCAGCATGTATCGGTGGCTGGTCGGGAGTGTTGGCTTGGCGCTGGCAGGCCTGGTTGGCTTCTTATCCTGGGGAAACGATTTCCTCAGCATGGAGCCGGGTCAGATCGGCGAAAAAGCCGATCTGGCGGTCGTTCTGGCCGGTGCGCCCCCGGAAGACCGCGAGCGGGTGCTGGTTGCCGTCGACCTGGTGCAGGCTGAAGAAGCCCGCATGCTGCTGCTGCCGGTCCGGCACCGTGCCATCGACTGGCCCTGGTTTGTGCGTCGATACCGCATCAAGGCCCATCTACTGGAGGATCGGGTTCTGATCGGCCGCGAAGACGGCTCCAAACCGGAATCCTGGCCGGACCTGGGCGGCACGTTCGCCGAGGCCCGCAAGACCCTCGAGATCATGCGGCAGCACCAATTTTCCTCGGCCATCATCGTCAGCTCCAACTACCACATGCGTCGCGCACGGCTGGCTTTCGAGCGTGCCAGCCAGGACCCGTCGCTGGTCTTTTACTTTCACCCCGTGGATTACCGCGACCCCGAAGATTCCGATCCGTGGTGGTGGGACGGCGCTTACGTAACAAAAGTGCTCGATGAATACATCAAGCTGCTGGCGGGGTACCTTTTCTACCGTTAGGTCGAAACCGCCTATTTCTTTGCCCCTTTTGCCGCCCCTGTTTCTTTCTTGACGATCTTGGCCCAGGTGTCGCGCAGGGTGACGGAACGGTTGAAGACCAGGCGCTCCGGCCGCGAATCCCTGGCGTCTGCGCAGAAATAGCCCAGGCGTTCGAACTGGTAAGGACTTTCGGGCGCCGCGACAGCGAGGCCGGGTTCGAGGCGGCAGCCGGTCAGCACCGCGAGGGATGCAGGGTTGATGTGGTCGGTGAAGTGTCCGCCCGCCGGGACGTCATCCGGATTTTCCTGGGTGAAGAGATGGCTGTAGAGACGCACCTCGGCCGGCACGGCGTGGGCCGCCGACACCCAATGCAGGGTGCCCTGGACCCTGCGGCCGTCAGGGGCATCCCCGCCGCGGGTGGCCGGGTCGTAGGTGCAATGCAGTTCGGTCACCTCGCCGGTCACGGGGTCCTTGACGACCTCGACGCAGGTGATGAAGTAAGCATAGCGCAGCCGGACCTCCCGGCCCGGCGCAAGACGGAAGAACTTCTTGGGCGGGTCCTCCATGAAATCCTCGCGCTCGATGAAGATCTCTCGGCTGAAAGGCACCTTGCGCGAGCCCATGGCCGGATCCTCGGGGTTGTTGATCGCATCGAGCTCTTCCGTTCGACCCTCCGGGTAGTTCACCAGGATAACCTTGAGCGGCCGCAGCACCGCCATCACCCGGGCCGCGCGCCGATTTAAATCCTCCCGAAGGCAGTGTTCCATGAGGCCGATGTCCACGGTGCTGTCGGCACGCGCAACTCCGATCCGTTCGCAGAAATTGCGAATGGCCTCGGGCGTGTAGCCGCGTCGGCGGTAGCCCGAGATGGTGGGCATGCGGGGGTCGTCCCAGCCGGTCACGATGCCTTTTTCCACCAGTTCGATGAGCTTGCGCTTGGAGAGCACCGTGTAATTCAGGTTCAGGCGCGCGAACTCGATCTGCTGTGGGTGGCAGGGTGTTCGGAGCGTATCGAGGACCCAGTCGTAAAGCTCGCGGTTGTTCTCGAACTCGAGGGTGCAGATAGAGTGGGTGATGCCCTCGATCATGTCCGACAGGCAGTGGGTGAAGTCATACATCGGGTAGATGCACCAGCGTTCGCCGGTGCGGTAGTGGGAGACCCGCTTGATACGATAGAGCGTCGGGTCGCGCATGACGATGTTGGGCGCCGCCATATCGATCTTGGCCCGCAGCACGCAGGCTCCGTCCTCGAATTCGCCCGCACGCATCCGGCGGAACAAGTCCAGGTTTTCCTCCACACTGCGGTTGCGGTAAGGGCTGTCCTTGCCCGGCTGGGTGAGCGTGCCACGGTATTCGCGGATCTCCTCGGCGCTCAGGTGGTCGACGTAAGCCCTGCCGAGCCGGATGAGCTGCACGGCGAAGTCATAGAGCTGTTCGAAATAGTCCGATGCGAAGAAGATTCTATCCTTCCAGTCGAACCCCAGCCAGCGCACGTCTTCCTTTATGGATTCCACGTATTCCATGGATTCCTTGGCCGGGTCGGTGTCGTCGAAGCGCAGGTGAGTGAGGCCGCCTGCTTCGGCGGCCAGTCCGAAGTTGAGGCAGATGGACTTGGCGTGCCCGATGTGCAGGTAGCCGTTCGGCTCCGGCGGGAAGCGGGTGACGACCCGGCCGTTATTTTTGCCCGCGGCGAGGTCGGCGGCAACGATCTGTTTGACGAAGTTGGTTGGGGCGTTGGGTTCGCTGGACCGGTTGTTGTCGGGTTTGGTCATGGCTGTTCTTTCCTGTATCCATTCAGTCTGCAAGGAATATTTTTTCTTAGAATAGGCCGATTCCACTCACAAATCAACCGTCACCATCCCTTGCGAGTGACGACCCGCTGGTGTGGCCTCATAAAAAAAAGGCTTACGGTTGCCCGTAAGCCTTTTTTCGTCTGAAACTGGCTGAGGGACTAGGATTCGAACCTAGGTTAACGGGGCCAGAACCCGTCGTCCTGCCGCTAGACGATCCCTCAGAAGTCTATCCTAAATAGCCGACCGGATTGATTCAGTCAAGAGAGAATTGGGCGCCCAAATACCATTTACTTTCTCTCTATGTACGCGATGGCCCTCTGCAGGCGTCGGAGGGTCTTCTCCTTGCCGATGATGGCGGTGATCTCGAAGATGCCCGGACTGGCCGCCCGGCCGCTCAGGGCGACCCTCACCGGCTGGGCGATTTTCCCGAGCTTCAAGCCGGTTTCGGCCATCACGGCCTTGAAGGCGTCTTCGAGCGCCGGTTCGGTATAATCTTCCAGTACATCGAGCTTCGCCGTCAGGGTTTTGAGTACGGGGAGGGCCTCTGCGGTTAGAAATTTGCGAGCCGCCTCAGGATCGTAGGTGACTTCATCCTGGTAGTAGAAGAGGGCCTGATCGGCCATCTCCACCAGTGTCTTGCTGCGAGGCGCCAGCGAGGCGACCACTTTATCGTTCGCGAAGCGTTCGCTCAGTTCCACGCCGCGGGCCTTCATGAAAGGCCGCAGTCTGTCAACCAGCTTCGCCGGCGGGATGGCTTTCATGTGGTCGCCGTTGAGTGCGGAGAGTTTTTCCGAGTCGAAAACGCCGGCCGCGCGGCCGATGTTTTCCAGGTTGAAGATCTCGACCAGTTCCTCCCGGGAGAAGAACTCCTGATCACCGTGGGACCAACCCAGGCGCACCAGATAGTTCAGCATGGCCTCGGGCAGGAACCCCATCTCCCGGTAGGCGGTGACCGAGGTGGCGCCGTGACGCTTGCTCAGACGCGTGCGGTCCTTGCCGAGAACCATCGGCACGTGGCCGAAGACGGGCAGCGGGCACCCCAAGGCTTTGTAGAGCTGGATCTGCTTGGGGGTGTTCATGACATGGTCATCGCCGCGGATGATGGTGTTGATGCCCATGGTGATGTCGTCCACCACCACCGCGAAATTGTAAGTGGGCGTGCCGTCGCTGCGGCAGATGATGAAATCGTCCAGCTCCTCGTTCTGGAAGACGATGCCGCCCTTGACCACGTCGTCCAGCACGGTCGTGCCGGCCAGCGGTGCCTTGAAGCGCACCGCCGCACCTGGCCCGGCCGACCGTCCCAGGTTCCGGCAGGTGCCGTCGTATTTGGGCTTGCCGCCGGTGGCCATGGCTTTCTGGCGCATGGCATCCAGACGCTCCGGCGGACAGGTGCAGTAGTAGGCGTTTCCGGAGTCGAGCAGCTTCTGGATATATTCTCGGTAGACGGGGAAGCGCCGGGTTTGGAAATAGGGCCCTTCGTCCCAGTCGATGCCGAGCCATTCCAGGGACTCCAGGATGGCGTCCACATATTCCTGCGAGGAGCGCTCGATGTCCGTGTCCTCAAAGCGCAGTACGAAACGCCCCTTCATGCGGCGGGCGTAAAGCCAGTTGAAAATCGCCGTGCGGGCGCCGCCGAGATGCAGATACCCAGTGGGGCTGGGCGGGAAACGCGTGATGACTCCAGACATAACACTCTCCTCGGAAGACTCCATGTCAGCTTCGCGGACGGGGCCCAACCACCCCGGTTCCGATGGTTTTATCTAGATGGCCGTGGCAGTTCACTTTCATGCTATTTTAAAACTAACCAATTAAAACTAATAGTGAATATGATTTTTCTATATCTAATCTATTATCTAAGACCGCCAAGTAATTCGGCGGGGCCACCCGGCCCAGGCGTTGGGTGCCAACCGGCTTCCGCGATGAACGGGTCTGGGAATCCGGCGAACGCCGAATTCCCGCAGCCGGTGGACCCGGAGTTGGTAATTTTATAAATAACAATAATATCAATTGTTTAAAAAAATTATCCAGCGCTGCACGGGATGCGAATTCATACCATAGATCGCAACCCTTCTCAAGAGGTCCTTCATCGGGCGCTTTTTTTGAAAAAAGCTTGACATGCCGATGGAATTAAATTACTTAGCGCAAGACTTGAAATTAGATAGTCGGTAAGTATTTATTCAATTTAACTCAATTAGTTAGGAGAATGCTCATGGGCCTGCCTAAGCGAAAAGTGTCCAAATCCCGGAGGGACAAGCGCCGGACCGGAAAGCGCCTGACGGCGCCGTCTATTTCCACCTGCCCGGATTGCGGAGAGCCCGTTCTTCCCCATCATGCCTGCCCCAGCTGCGGCTCCTACAAGGGCCGTAAAGTGGTCAAAACCAAAGAAGACGAATAAGGAACGACCGTATGGTATTCCAGGATAGAGCGCAGGACCGGTCCCTGGCGGGGCTGGACCCTGAATCCAGGCAAATGGTCCTGGATACGGTGGCCCAGTTGAAAAAGCGGCTGCTGACCAAGGAGCGGATTCTCGAGTTCGACCGCAAGGAGGTCTTCCCCGAGGATGTGATCCGGGAGATGCTGGGGCCTGAGGTCGGCCTGCAACTGTTGATGATTCCAGAGGCTTACGGCGGCCTGGGCGGAGGGGCGCGGGACAGTTGCGCGATCACTCGCGAAATGGCCAAGATCTGTCTGGGCATCACCACGGCCTTCTTCGCCATCCAGCTGGGGGCCGACCCGATCATCGTCGGGGCCACCGAGGAGCAGAAACGCAAATGGCTCGGTAAAATCGCCGCAGGAGAGGCCCTTGTGGCCTACGCGGTCACCGAGCCGGATGCCGGGAGCAACGTCGCCGCTCTGAAGACCAAGGCCGATCCCGTGGCGGACGCTTCCGGCCGCATCACGGGCTACCGCATCAACGGCAACAAGCAGTTCATCTCCACGGGCGGTTATGCCGACTTCATCACCGTGCTGGCCGACGCACCGGAAGGTCCGACCTTTTTCATCATGGAGAAGGACACGGCCGGTTACCAGCGCGGCAAGGGTGAGGAGAAGCACGGGATCCGGGCCTCCAACACTTCTCCGCTGACCTTCAGCGACGCCTTCGTCCCGCTGGAAAACCTGATCGGGGGAGTTCCCGGGCAGGGCTTGAAGCAGGCCAATGCCGTCTTCGGGTACACCCGATTGATGGTGGCTTCCATGGCGCTGGGTGCGGGCGAGGCGGCGCTTGAAATTGCCGTCCCCTACGCCAAGGAGCGCATCCAGTTCAAGACGCCGCTTTGCGAGAAGCAGGGGTACACCCATAAGCTGATCGTTCCCAACGTAGTACGCCTAGCGGCAGCCGAAGCCTATATCGACGAGGTGGCTGAGCGGCTCGACGCCGGCGAGAGCGACCTCGATGTGGAAGGCTCGATTGCCAAGTGGTTTGCCACCGAGGCCGGCAACCGCGCGGCGGAGGACTGCATCCAGGCTCTGGGCGGCTACGGCTACATTACCGAGTACGGGGTGGAGAAGATCAAGCGCGACGTCCGCATCACCACCATCTACGAGGGCA